>JANPDB010000469.1:0-7164 GCA_031431255.1 Acidimicrobiia bacterium
TTTGGCAAACGCTGAGCCCCGCGTGGCCCGGCGCAGGAGGTCGGCGCATGCGTCGTCCAGCGCGGCAGCGGGCACGGCCCGGTTGACGAGCCCCCAATCGGCCGCCGTGGCGGCGTCGATCGGATCTCCGGTCATCGCCAATTCCAACGCGCGCTTACGACCGATGTTGCGCGCCACGGCGACGAGCGGTGTTGTGCAGAACAACCCGCCTTTCCCACCGGGGAGGGCGAAGTGCGCGGTGTCGGCGCTGATCGCGAGGTCGCAGCTGGCAACCAGTTGGCAGCCGGCGGCCGTGGCCAGGGAATGGACCTTGGCGAGAACGGGCTGGGGCAGCTGCTGCAACAGGGTCATCAGCTCGGTGCAGGTGAACAGCAGTTTGCGGAGAAACGGAAGGTCGGCACCGGCCATGTCGGAGAAGTCGTGCCCGGCGGAGAACACCGGCCCGTTGGCGGCCAGGATGATGCCCCGGACACCGTCGGTCTCACCCACGGTTCGGAGCGAGCCGATCAACGCACCCATCATCTCGAGCGAGAGAGCGTTTCGCTTCTCCGGATTGTTGAGTGTCACAGTGGCGATCGACTCGCCCTCGGCCGGCAGGTCGACGAGCACGAGCGGGTGGGCGGTCATGGACTCGATCGTATGCCCGGTCTCGCTCCGGCGACACCTCCTTCCTTGCTGCTTTGTGATGCAGATCACAGACACGCGGCTCATTCGCTCCCACACTCTCGACAGGATCCGCCCGGTCCTCCCGCGTGCGGGTACGACGAAAGAAGAGCAACCATGCCGAAGTTCCTGATCAAGGCCAACTACAGCGTCGAAGGCATCAAAGGAGTTCTCGCGAAGGGCGGCAGTGCCCGCGTCGCATCAGTCAAGGCGGCCGTCGCCGGTGTTGGCGGGACTGTCGAGTCGTTCTACTTCGCCCTCGGCGACACCGATGCGTTCCTCGTGATCGATCTCCCGGATGCGGTGTCTGCCGCAGCCCTGGCGCTGCAGGTCGGCGCGAGCGGCGGGGCGTCGACCGAGGTGGTCACGCTCCTCACCGCCGAGCAGGTGGACTCCGCCGCCAAGATGACCATCGGCTACACCCCTCCGGGCGGCTGAGGAACATCGGCTACACCCCTCGCCTGACCGGCCTCCAAGGACGAGTCAGGCGAGGGCAAGGTCGAGGCGGCTCACGCCACGGATCGTGAGCCGGTCTCGCCACTCCGGTGTCCCGAGTACCGTCCAGTCCTCGAACCGGCGGACCATCGCGCCGTGGGCCTCCTGCGCTTCGAGCCGGGCCAGCGCGGCGCCGAGGCAGTAGTGGATGCCCGAGGCGAACGCGAGATGGCGCGGCGCTCCCGCGCGATCGAGCCGCAGCTCGTCCGGCGCGTCGAAGACGGCATCGTCGCGATTGGCCGCGCCGAGGAGCGTGAGCACCCGGTGGCCCGCCGGGATCACGCCACCGCTCAACTCCATGTCGACGAGGGGCACGCGGATCGTCTGCTGCACAGGGCCGTCGTAGCGGAGGATCTCGTCGATTGCGTTGGCATCGAGCGCCTCGCCGGACCGACGCCACAGTGCCCGCTGGGCGGGGTTGGAAGCAAGAGCGAGCGCACCGTTGCCGATCAGGTTGACGGTCGTCTCGTGGCCCGCGATGTAGAGCAGGACCACAGTGGCGATGAGTTCCGGGAGCGAAAGCCGCTCGCCGCTCTCTTCGGCAACGATAAGCGCGCTGAGTACATCGTCCCCGAGGTTGCGACGGCGATCTTCGATGACCGGCACAAGGAAACCGATCACGTGCTGCACGGCAGCAGTTGCCGCCTCGAGATCGGCGTCGGTCGCGGTCGGCTCGAGCGAGAGCGTAATGACCTGGCTCCACTCGCGCAGCTCGTCAGACCGCTCTGTGGGCATGGCGAGAAGATCGGAGATCACCTGGAACGGGATCGGGAACGCCAGCGAATCGATGAGCTCGATTTCGCCTGTATCCGACGCGCGAGCGAGCGCATCATCGACCAGTTGCTGCACGCGCGGACGAAGCTGGACGATCGCCCGAGGCGTGAACGCCTTCGTCACCAGACCGCGGAGCCGCGTGTGGTCAGGCGGGTCGAGATTGAGCATCGACTTCGCGCTGCGATTCGTGCGACGGAGATCTCGCCGAGCGCGCTCATCACCGACGAGATCGATCGCGGATTCATCGATGTCGCGGCTCACGTCGGGTGATCGCAGGACCTTCGACACGTCGCCATGACGCGAAACCACGCGCAGGCCGGTCGCGGAGAGGACGATCGGCGCCTCAGATCGAAAGCGCGCATACGTCGGATAGGGGTCGGCCCGGAACGACGCACTGCTCGGGTCGTAGAGGAGCTGGTCGGCAGCCATCTCTCCAGACAAGCAGGTCCCCGCGACCAAGGTGCATTCGCCGCGCCGGTCACCGGCGTACGCGAACGTGGGGGCCGTCGCCCCCACGTCTTCACGTCAGGTCAGCTCGTTTCCGTCGCTCGTCACCAAGCGTTCGTGATGTGCGTCGGAATGCGTCGTCGATTCGCAGGCTGCGCCTGGACTCAGCTCGCTTTCGCGGTGGCCTTCATGACGAGCTTCTTGCCGAACTCCGGGGTCCACGTGACCGAATTACCGGAGATCTTGCCGCCCTTGCTGGCGGTCGCGACCTTGCCGGGGAACGTGAACTTCACCCGGAGCTCCGGCTTGCCGCCGGCCATGAGTCCCGACATGTCCATGCCGGCGTCGGAGCCGTCACCCGTCCCGCCGCCCATGTCGAGCACGCCATCGAGAACCAGCAGGTCGCCCTTCTTGGTGATCGCCAGCTTGCTGGTGTCGCTCGACGGGTCACCCGTGGCTCCGGCGTTGAGGCCGACCCCGAGGACGAGCGACGCGTCGACGCCCTTGAACGAGATCTCCTGACCAAGCCAGCCATCCTTCTTGTACAGCTTCACCGATGATCCCTTCGGCAGCTTGGCCTGCGCCTCCTTCACACCGTCCTTCGTCTGCTGTTCGAAGCTCTTGGCCTTGGTCGTCGGCGTCTTCGACTTGGTGTTGCTGGTGCTCATGCCGTCGGCCATGCCCTCGAAGGACTTCATGACCTGTTCGTTGAACGCAACGATCATCGTGCCGTCGAGCTTCGTGTCCGATTTGACCTTCATGTCGATGTCGAGCTTGATGCAACCGGAGAGCGCGAACGCCGAAGCGACGGTCACGGCGACTGCCGCGAGGGAACGCCTCGACGGGCGGAAGGTGAACAACATGGTGGGACTCCCTTTCACGTGTGCGCGCAGCCTGTCTGGCTGCGCCGTCTGACGCAGTGGTGAGTAACCATTCTCGGTTTCCGGACGAGATTTCTAAAGGAAGTGACCAACGTCACTTCTTTTGCGAGCTGCTCGCTCCGCTGCTCGCAACACCGACCGCCCGTCCACCCACGTCTCCGCACGTCAGCCAGACTGGACCAGATGACCACACCGGTGCTGCGCACGATGACGTGGGCGAACATGCCACCCGAGGATCGGGCCCAGCTGCTCCAGCGCGGCATCCACGACATCTTCGAACCCTCTCTCCGGCGCTCGATCGAGCGGATCATCGACGACGTGCGGGTCCACGGCGACGAAGCGGTGTGCCGGGCCCTCCGTGACTTCGACGGTCTCGACGTGACCCCGGATCGCCTGCGGGTGTCCGCCGACGAGTTCGCGCAGGCCGCCGACGCCGTCGACGGAGCGCTGAGCGATGCCATCGATCACATGATCGCCAACGTCCGCCGCTTCAACGACGAGGTGATGGCGAGACACGCCCAGGACTGGTGGTGCGAGAGCGAGCCCGGCCTCTTCATCGGCGAGAAGGTCACGCCGATCACTTCCGCCGCGCTGTTCTGCCCGGCCGGCAAGGCGTCGTACCCGAGCGTTCTTGCCCAGTTGGGAGGCCCCGCCGTGGTCGCCGGCGTCCCGCGGACGGTCGTCATCACTCCCCCGGTACCGCGATCGACGTCGGCCGTGGTCGACCCGGCCACGCTTGTCGTGGCCCAGCGACTCGGGCTCCGCGACGTCTTCCGCGTGAACGGGCCGGCCGGTGTAGCGGCGGTCGCCTTCGGAACGGAGACCATCCCGAAGGTCGTGAAGGTCCTCGGCCCCGGGTCGCCGGCTGTCGTGTGCGCTCAGGTCGAGGTCCAACGGTACGGCTGCTCCACCATGATGCTCCTGGGGCCCACCGAATCCCTGATCATCGCCGACGAGTCCGCCGACCCCGCACGTCTCGCCGCCGATCTGCTCATCGAGGCGGAGCACGGAACGGATTCGACCGTCGTGCTCGTGGCCCTCTCGGGTGCCGTTGCTGCTGCCGTCGAGGCAGAGCTCTCACGGCAGATCGAGGCGCTGCCGACCGTCCGTGCCGAAGCGGCGCGCTCGTCGCTGTCGGTCAACGGTGGATGTGTTCTTGTGGACTCACTCGAGGAGGCATGCACGGTGGCCAACGACTTTGCGCCGGAGCATCTGCAGGTTGCCGTCGCCGATCCGTCCCGGGCACTCGGACTCCTCCGCAACGCGGGAGAGATCCTCCTCGGCCAGGACACTCCGTTCTCGGCCGCCAACTTCGTGATCGGATGTCCGGCTTCCTTGCCGACGAGCGGCTTCGCTGCCGTCTCCTCCGGCGTCACGGCCGAAGCATTCCTCAAGCGAACGGCCATTGCCCAGGCCTCCAACGATGCTCTCCGCCGCATGTCGCCGTCGATACTCGCCCTCGCGGACCACGAGGGCTTCCCGGCACACGGCAACGCCCTGCGCCTCCGATTTCCGTGAACCAACTCCTACGCGCGCTTTTGGATGCCGCCGAGAACGACTTCCCTCCGGTCGACGGTCGCATCACCGTTCTCCCACCACTCCCGGCACCGCCGAATTCCGCCGCGGCGGGCTTCGAGATCAACGCGGTCGTGGCGTTCACCGGACACGCATTCATCGCGACCTGCGTCGACGAAACATCGCTTCTCGCGGCCGGCGCCGACGGTTACGGGGGTGCGTCGTCACCGGACGTGTTGCGGCTCATCGCCGGCACGCCATCGAACGCGGGATGCCAGGCGCAGATCGGCGTGCTTGACGCAACGCTCGTCGGACGCGGACTGGGTGGAGGATCGGCGTCGCTCGCAGAGTGCAGCGACTTCGATGATCATCGCCGGGTCCGCCATGCCCGTTCGATCCGCCACGATGTCCATGTGTTCGGCGACGAGCGCGGCCTCGTCACCATCGCCGCGGGGCTCGCCGGCCGGCCCGAGATAAGTGTCGAGGCAGCCACCGAGGGACAAGGTCGCGGGTGGGGTCGTTCGCTGGTGGTCGACGCGCTGCGACTGTTCCCCGAAGGCGCGACCGTGTTCGCAGCCGTCGCGCCGGGGAACGCCCGATCGTTCCGGATGTTCGCGTCGCTCGGCTTCATCGTCGTTGGAGGCGAGGTCGTGATCCTGCGGCCGTCATCCGTCGGACCGGGGGCAGTGTGAGCGCAGGCGTGCGACTCGATCGGCTACTGGCCAACCTCGGCTACGGATCCCGCCGCGAAGTCACCCCGATCATCAAAGGCGGTCGCGTCACCGTAGCCGGCGCATCCGTCCGCGACCCGAACGCGAAGGTTCTGGCACACGACGTCCTGCTCGACGGCGAGGAGCTCGATCACCCGAACGGCATCCTGGTGATGCTCAACAAGCCCATCGGTGTCGTCTGTTCCCATGAACCGTCAGAAGGTATGCGCGCATACGACCTCCTTCCCCCGCACTGGGAGTATCGGAACCCGCGCGTCGAGTCCGTCGGCCGCCTCGACAAGGACACCTCCGGTCTTCTCGTACTCACCGACGATCATCAACTCCTGCACCGGCTCACCTCGCCGAAGCATCATGTCGTGAAGCGCTACGAGGCCACGCTGTCCCTCCCCTATGACGTGTCGCTCGGCGAACGACTCGCGAGCGGCACGCTTGTTCTCGAGGGCGAGTTGACTCCGTGTCTACCGGCCTCGGTCGAACTCGTCGACGAGCGCGTCCCGACGATCGCCATCAGCCTCACCGAAGGCCGCTACCACCAGGTCCGCAGGATGGTCGCCGCATGCGGCAACCATGTCGAGACGCTCCGCCGCACCCACTTCGGTGTCTGGTCCCTCGACGACCTCCCCGACGGCACCTGGACCGACATCACCCTTTCGTAGGCACGTTGAGAGAGGTTGCCCCTCCGTGAATTCGGCGCTGCGCTGCTCGCTCCGCTCGACCGCTCGCAACACGAGTGGCCCAACGACTGGGAGAGAGGTTGCCCCTAAATATGGGGGTAGAACACCTCCGAACGACGTTGGGAGGTGTTTGACAGCACCGGGGCCGCAGCGGGCGCGAGGGGAGCGGCAAGAGAAGCGCCGCGGCGTACCTACGCGCTCGCCTTCGCTCCTGGCTTCGGCTCCTTCGGGAGACCGAGCACACGCTCCCCGACGATGTTGCGCTGGATCTCGGCCGTGCCACCCCAGATCGTCTCGGAGCGACTGAAGAAGAACGCGCTCTGCATGCCCGACGGCTCATAGCCCTCGCGCGTCTCGATACGGACGACGCCAGGCCATGAAGGCGACCCCGAGCGTCCCGTCATCACATGCGCATCCATCCCCCACACATCCATCGCCAGTTCCATCACGTCGCGGTGGTACTCCGACCAGAACATCTTGTTGGTGGCCCCAAGAGCGACCACGTCACCGCGCTTGTGCAACGCATACGTCAGCGATCGCAGACCGTTGAAGCGCATGATCTGCACCTTCGAGTACGCCTTGGCCAGCCGCTGACGGATGCGCGGGTCCTCGATCGCTCCGTTGCTCTTGGCCTTGTCGACGATGTGCTCGAGTTCGGTCTCGAAACGACGATGGCTGGTGGTGGCCGACGCACCGCGCTCGAAACCGAGCGTGGTCATCGCGACCTTCCATCCGTTGTTCACTCCGCCGACCACGTTCTCCTTCGGGCAGCGGGCATTCGTGAACCACGTCTCGTTGAATTCAGCAGTGCCGTCGGGCTGCACGATCGGCCGAACCTCGACGCCGGCCTGGCGCATGGGGACGAGCAGATAGCTGATCCCGGCGTGCTGGGGCGCCTTCGGGTCCGTTCGGGCCAGCAGGAAGACGTAGTCCGCGTGCTGCGCCCGCGTCGTCCACACCTTCTGACCGTTGATGACCCACTCG
>JANPDB010000470.1:0-1526 GCA_031431255.1 Acidimicrobiia bacterium
GACGAGATCACCGCTTCGTTCGAGTTCCGGGACGATCCGAAGCATCGCAAGGAGGTAGCGCATGTCCGTCGCCGCCGGCGACGCCAGTGCGAACTGTCGCTGCAACAGCGCTTCGATGTCGTAGTAGAGCGAATCGATGAGGCGCTCACGGGCGACCACGCTCGAGGCGGTGTCGAAGTCACCGGACAACAGGGCGTCGGTGGCGGCGGACAAACCTTCGCTCACCAACGAGAAGAGTTCGGTGACCTTTCGGTCGATGTCGTGGAGCTCTTGCGTCAGATCGATCCTCACCCTGCAGACGCTAACGGGTGGCACGACGGCATTGGGGTTCGTTCAGATGAACGACGGGTGAACGTCAGCAGGTCGGCCCGATGTAGGCCGCCCTCGTGTAGCGGTCAGCAGGGCCGATGTCGAGGGCCCAGATCGACGCCTTCTGCACCCGAGGATCGACCCCGAGGTCGAGATGATCCTGGGCCGCCAGCATCTCGATGACCGCAGGGATGATGTCGCCGTGGCTGGACCAGACCTCGGCTCGATCGTGCATCGTCGGCGCAATCGCCCGCACGCGATTGCGCGCTTCGTCCGTCGGCCCTTCCGCGAGCCATGGTTCGACGTGCAGGTGCAGCCCGGTCGCCGCTGCATAGGGCGCGATCGTTTCGATGCACCGACGGTACGGGCTGCTGCGGAGCGTGACCGATCTGGACCCGACGAGGTCGAGGAGCAGCCCGGCGATGTCGGCAGCCTGGTGGCGGCCGCGCCCGGTGAGCGGCCGCAATGCGTCGTCGCCGGCGAATCCGGTCCGAGACCCGGCTTGAGCATGGCGGACGAGGAAGAGGGGCACCGAGGGAACGTTCCTGGAGACGGATCAGAAGGCGTGCGAACGGCTGACGGCGCTGGCGCAGAGCACGGCTTGGGAATTGACGGGCTCGTCGTCGCCGGCGTCGATCTTCGTCCACCCGCCGTCGTGGGCCAGGCTCCACGCGAGGCGATTGTCGGCGAGGAGCAGATCGAGGACCGACGCGAGCCGCTCCTGCAACCGGTGATCGAGGATCGGGACGACGGCTTCGACCCGTCGGTCGAGGTTTCGGGGCATCATGTCGGCGGATCCGATGAACCAGACCGCGTCGTCGTGCGGCCCGCCGTGTGCGAACTCCCAGATGCGTGAGTGCTCGAGGAACCGCCCAACGACGCTACGTACACGTATGTTCTCCGAAAGGGCGGGAACTCCGGGACGGAGACAGCAGATCCCACGGATGATCAGGTCGATCGAGACGCCAGATTGGGAGGCTTCGTAGAGCGCGGTGATGATCTCCTCGTCGACGAGGCTGTTCATCTTCATTCGGATCCGCCCGGCGCCACGGTGCTCGTTCGGCATCTCATTGCGGATCATCGCAAGCACCCGGGGACGGAGATCGGTCGGTGCCACCAACAGCCGGGAGAACGTGGGCATCTTGCCGAGCCCGGTCAGGGCGTTGAACAGCCTCGTCACATCGTCGCCGAGTTCGTGGTCGGCAGAAAAGAGCCCG
>JANPDB010000471.1:0-6646 GCA_031431255.1 Acidimicrobiia bacterium
TGTCCCGGGTCGGGGCGCGGTTCTTGTGGACCGGATTCACGGTCGTGGATCACGTCGCCCGAGAGGATCTGCTCGCGTCCTGAACAACGAAACACACCCCTGCTCTCTGGTGTCTCTGCCTCGATGCCCCCGGCGCCTTCGTCCGGGGGGCCATCGACGCGTCAGACGAGGGAACGGCCGCTACCGTGCTTGCCGTGGAAACGACGACGTCCGACCAGTCCATGCCTTCGGTCCTTGTCCTGCGCTCCGACGATGCCTGCGTCGTCATCGAGACCTCCACCGGTGGACCGACGATCCTCCACTGGGGGGCCGACGTCGGCGATGAGGTCGAAGGCATTGCCGGAGTGGTCGAGTCACCGGTCCCGAACGGCGGTCTCGATGTGGTCGCCCCTTTGTCGATCGCGCCCGAACACAGTGCTGGTTACCTCGGTCGGCCTGGCATCGAAGGACACCGCCCCGACGGCCGGGACTGGGCCCCGCGCTTCGGGCCCGTGACAGTCGTTCCCGGCGACAACGAATTCACTTTCGCGAGCACCGATCCGGTTGCCGGCCTCGCACTCCGAACGGACGTCCAGATGCGGGCCTCCGGCGTCGTTCGGATCCGAAGCACACTCACCAATGAAGGGCCGACGGAGTACCAACTGAACGCGCTGCGGATCACCGTACCGCTCCCGGCCCGGGCTGAGGACACGCTCACGTTCGCCGGTCGTTGGACCAACGAGTTCCTGCCCCAACGCGCCCCCTTTGCCACCGGGACTCTTCTCGTCGAGAACCGCTCCGGTCGCACATCGCACGATCGTCCCCCCATCGCGTTCGTCGGGACCCGCGCGTTCACCGACAACACCGGCGAAGTGTGGGCGGCGCACCTCGAGTGGAGCGGGAATGCGTCGATGTCGATGCAGTCGCCGCCCGATGGACGCCGATGCCTGCAGATCGAGGAGCTGCTCATGCCGGGCGAGATCGCGCTCGCCCCTGGAGAGGCGTACTCGACTCCTTGGGTCGCCCTCGCCCATTCCGCGTGCGGATCGAACGGCGCGAGTCACCGGTTCCACCGGGAGCTCCGCAACGATCCGAGCGCTCCGACCAGACCCCGACCGGTTCTGCTGAACATCTGGGAAGCCGTCTATTTCAACCACGAGCTCCCTACTCTGCTCGAGTTGGCCGATCGTTCGGCCGATCTCGGCGTCGAACGGTTCGTCGTTGACGACGGCTGGTTCCAAGGACGACGCGACGACCGTGCCGGTCTCGGCGACTGGTGGGTCGACACTGCGGTCTGGCCTGACGGGCTCTGGCCGATCGTCAACCACGTCGTCGGGTTGGGCATGGAGTTCGGGCTGTGGTTCGAACCGGAAATGGTCAATCCGGACTCCGACCTGCACCGCAGCCATCCCGACTGGGTGCTCGGCGACCTCCGCTACGAACCCGTGCTCGGACGCCACCAGCTCGTGCTCAACGTCGCCCGACCAGAGGTGAGCGCCTACCTTCTCGAGAAGATCAGCGCGCTACTCACCGAGTATCCGATCTCCTACGTGAAGTGGGACATGAATCGAGCCATCGTGCAGGGTTCGTCAGACGGACGCGCGTCGATCCATCGACAGACCACTGCGGTCTATGCGCTGATCGATGATCTCCGCGCCCGTCACCCGATGGTCGAGTTCGAGACCTGTGCGTCGGGTGGTGCACGCATTGACTTCGGCATCCTCCGCCGTACGAGCCGGGCGTGGACGAGCGACTGCAACGACCCGCTCGACCGACAGCGAATCCAGCGAGGGTTCGGCCATGTGTTCCCTCCGGAGTACATGGGCGCTCACATCGGAGGCCCGGTTTCCCACACCACGCGCCGCCGTCATTCGCTCGCGTTTCGCGCCGGCACGGCGTTCTTCGGTCACCTCGGCATCGAATGGAATGTGCTGAACGCGTCAAACGAGGATCTGGCCGCGCTCGAGCGGGTGATACGTATGCACAAGCAGTTCCGTGCACTCATCCACGCCGGCACCTCGGTTCGGCTCGATCACCCGAATTCCGCCGTCGTCGCCCACGGAGTCGTGAGCGCCGATCGCCATGACGGCGTGTTCTCGTTCGCACTTGTGGAGACGCCGGCATCACTCATCGTCGAGCCGCTTCAGTTCGCCGGACTCGACGACGAACTCCTGTACCGCGTCGAAGTCCTCCCGCTGGTGATCGAGCACGCCCATCCGTTTCCCCACCAACCCGCCTGGTTCACCCACGGCGTCTCGGTGCGCGGACGCGTTCTCCGCACGCTCGGCCTGCAGCCTCCGATCATGGACGCCGAGTCGATGATCCTGTTGCACCTTCAGGCCCAGTAGCCCGAGACTCCGCGATCGCGACGCAGCACCCGATGACTAGGGCAGTTCGAGGATCGTCACTGTTCCGAGGTCGCCGTTGACTTCCACCAAGCACCGTCGGGGATCCGCTCGGTGGCCTCGTTGACCGACCCCACGCACGGGATGCCGAGCTCTCGGCTGACGATGATGGCGTGGCTGAGCGGCGCTCCGACGTTCACGACAACACCCCCAGCCGCGACCCGTCGCGGACCTCGCACCTCTCCCACGATCGAACACTCGGAGTGCGACTCGGGCCGAGATAACCCGTCCAAGAGGCCGGGAGTGTGCGAGGTGGGCCACTCTCGTTCGCTCCGTCCCCCTCCGTGCGGTACGGGAGTGAACGATTTCTACCCGGCGCTTGAAAAAGCACCTCGCTCGTGGAGCTCGCCTCGCATATCAGGCCCGATGGGTGTGCACCGGCCTGCATTGCGGAACGCCGGATCGCCAGCGCGCTCTCGAGGCGCGGAGGCTGAACTCGATCGAGCGTCTCCGATTCGGCGTTTGGGGGCAACGCAGGGTCCCATCACAGTGACCCACCGGTAGTCCCATCTTCTTTCTGTCGTGGGTGCCGACCGTTGGCCTTCACCCGCTGGGCGAGTTCGTGGGCATTTGCGGCGGCGGAAACGGAGCGGGACGTTCGTCGACCGGTGGTTCCGAGCCACCCTGGTCGAGGCGGAACGGCGGGTAGGCGTCCGTCATGAGCGCGACGTAGGCGATGACTCGGTACGTCCAGCGCATCGCCCCCATGATCAGGTTGTACAGCCCAACCGGATAGCGCCCGGTGAAGAGGAGGATGATCGCCGCAATCATGACCGCCAGCCCGAGCAACCCGCCGCTGAACACGAAAGGCATCCCATCGTCGTTTCGGCCGGTGCCCCAACTGTCCGTCAACGCGCACAGGATGACGAGGTGCGGAATCGCGAGAAGCCATGACTTGACCAGCACGAGACCCCGTGACAGGTGCTCCGGGTAGGCGACATCGAGACTTGCTGGATAGTCCACGGCGTTGAGGGTGAAGGGTGGATAGCGGTCCGTCCCGAGCACGTTGGTCGCGTAGTACGCCACCCGCCAAGTCCATCGCAACACTCCGACGTTGAACTCGAAGATCGAGCGCGGATACCGACCCGTGAACAGGATCACGAAGAACGCAACGACGGTGAGAACAACGAAGGCGACCCAGAGGAACGCGAGAACCACGAAGTGAGGGATGGCCAGGAACCACTTCACCAGCCATTTCCAGCGGCTCAGATCGGGGTCGAGATGGCCCTCGAAGCGCAACGGATAGGCGACGAGCGATGTCTGTTGTGCAACTGGCTGAGCCGCTCCGATAGACGGGGTAGCCGTGTCGGAGGCCACCCGGGCTCGAACAACGCCGCCGATGATCATCGCCGCTGCCATGGCGAGCAGCACGATGCCGCCGATCAGCAGACCAATCGCGATCGGAATGAGATAGTCAACCTGACCGCCGAGTTTGATGTCGGCGACGACGTTGGTCAACGCATCCGCGTTCATCACCACGATCGCCCAATTGCCGGGCTCGAGGTCCCAAGTGAGGCTTTGGCTGGCCTCGCCTGATGCGTGGGCAACCCAGAATGCCTGATCGGCAGGAGGTGCCGGCCTGGAGGTCCCACCCGCGTTCTCTCGGCGGTAGTCGACCGAGAATCGATCGAAGTCCACGTCGGTGATGTCGTCGTGTGGGATGCCGGCGAGATAGGCCTCCACCTCGGATTCAGGACCGATGCCGACGAACACGGGGCGGGCGTCGGCATTGTCGACAGTGATCCGAACCGTCGCAAGGTTGCGGTCGGCCCACCAATCATCGCGGCCTGGCTGACCGAGGTCGATCTTGTCCGAGGTCAGCGCAAAGCTGTCCGTCTCGAACCGCTCGCTGGATGTCATGAAGAAGCCGGCATCGTCGCGCTGGGTACCGTACGCCCAACCGAGGCTGGCCCCCGCAGCGACAAGTCCGAATCCGATCACCGCGATGATCGACGCCAGGACAAGCAAGATGACACGTCGTGGTCTCATGAAAAAGTTCCTTCTGTGGGGTCGTCAGAGCTCGTGGCCGAAGACGTTGGATTCGCGAGGTGACGACCAATTCGTCCGCCGATCTCGGCGATGGTGATGGTCGATCCGTCCTCGACAACCTGCCAGCCAGGAGTCACGACGGAGGCGGCAACTCAGCAAGGCCGTATGGCGCAAACCGACTCGACGCCTCGCGTCGTTCTCCTGGCTGATCGCCGGTCAGGGCTGAATCGTTGTGTCGTACTCGACGTTGTCGAGGCGGGGTTGCTTGCGGGCGAGGGTGGCCCGGGCTTTGGGGTCGGCGTTGAGTGTGTCGCGAAGGAACGCAGTGGTGTAGTGCGTCACGATGTCGAGAGGTCGACGTGTGCCCCAGACGGCGTCGGTGCAGAACGGGTCGCGGTAGGAGAACGTCTTGACCCAGCGGAGGTTGTCGCACGGGTCAACGGAGAGGTTGTGGCCGGCGCCGGGAAACGTGACGAGCGTTTTGTTCTTGCTCGCTACGTGGTCGTAGGTGAGCTTCGCACCCCACGTGTACGGAGTGCCGTCGTCGACGGTTCCGCCCATGACCATGATGGGGATCTTGATTTCGGCGAGGCCTCGCTGGTCGAAGGGGTAGGCGTCGCCGGCCAGCGAGATCACGGCTTTGACTCGAGGGTCCCTCATCGAGGGCCAAAGGCCGGAGGGGGTCGCGTCGAGTCCGGCTCGCTTGGCCATGTCCGCCTCGTAGGGAATGGGAGCGCAGAAGAAGTTGAGGGGATCATCTGCGGCCAGTGCCCCGCAGCGGGTCTTGTAGGCGGCGAAGTCGAACCGTGCACCAGCGGCTGCGAGTGCGGTGTAGCCACCGTAGGAGTGGCCAACGACGGCGATGTTGTCGAGGTCGATCATTCCGGCCAGCGGTGCTCCGGGCTTGATCAGCAGTTCTGCGTAGTCGATGGTTCGACGGATGTCGACAGGCCTGTCGATCAACTCCTTCCAGAATCCGGTGAGTGATCCGTCGAAGCCCTCGTTGTGTTCGGGAGCGAGCACGACATAGCCCTGTGACGCGTAGTGCTCCACCAGCGTGCTGTACACGATTGGGCTCAGCGAGTAGCCATGGGAGAAGATCACGAGTGGGTGCGGTTTGGCGGTCCGGTCGGGTTTGGCGTTCGAAAGCGCGCTGCCTACGGAGTCGATTTCCTTGCCGGGAAAGATCTCTTCGCCGAACTTGTTCGGCGCGGCGTAGTTGATTGTTGGTCGCTTGCGGTCGGCGGGTCGGCGGGCGGGGTACCACGCTCGCAGTGTCAGGGATTGCTGTTGTGCTCCGGTCGTGCGGAACTCGCGGTACCCAACGGCGTGGCTGCCGCGAGGCGCGTAGATGAGCGAACGTGCAGTGCCCGTGGGTTTCGCCGCAGTGGTGGAAAGCTGTGCCGATGCGGACGCGGTCGTGGCCAGCCCGGCCGAAGCGAGCACGGCCAAGCCGCAGAGGGTGGCGCCGAGTCGGTGGCGGTGTTGGTGTTGGTGTTGGTGTTGGTGTTGGTGTTTCATGATTGTCCTTTCGGGGACTTCTTGGAATGAGGGGTGGGGATGGCAGAGGTGGGGTCGGTCCGTGACACGAACCCGATGATCACGTCGCCGCTCCAGGCAAGAAGGGCGGCGCAGGATTCGTTTCGTTGAGTTCCGCGCGGACGCACATTCAGTGCGCTGACGAACAAGCCAGGTTCAAAGGCGACGGTGGCACCTCGGGTCAACCGGGCCCGGCCGGGTCGACTAGCCGACGTCGCGACGTATCGTCCGGTTTCCGCGAGCGGCGAGCGGGACCGCCACCCACAACTCGATCGAGAAGAGGATCTGCGGCACGTGACCGGCCCAGTCGTTGTCGCGCACCCAGTTCCAGGTTGTTGCCGTGTCGATCCAGTCCGCGACAAGCGTCGATGCAGTGCCGAGCAGAGCGACCGCGGGGTTGAGTGTGAAGTAGGCGGCGATGGCCGTCGCCGAGTTCTGCACGAGCGCCCCGAACGCGACGGCGGCGAGGACGTTGAGGACCATGTACAGCAGATAGCCGGTGATGGCGCCGATGCTCAGGTCCGCCTCCAAAGCGCGGCCCGAGGCTGCCGCTAGCGCGAGGCCGGTGGCGGTGACCACCCCGCCGAAGACGGCAGCGCCAACAGCCAACATCATCGACACCGCCAGCTTGGCGTTGATGACTCGGATGCGTCGCGGTTCTTGGGTGAACGTGGTCATGATGCTGCGTTGGCTCCATTCGCCGGTGAGCATCAGGATCGCTACGACAGGCAGGA
>JANPDB010000472.1:0-4789 GCA_031431255.1 Acidimicrobiia bacterium
GAGCGTGGCCGCGCTCTCGGCCCGGAAGTACGTTCCGTTGGTGATGTCGGCAATGCCCTGCAACGCCACCTCGTCGAGCGAGGTGGCGAACCGAAATCCATTGAGCTCCACGACCGTCTCTTCCGACGATCCGACCCCGACGGGATAGATCTTGACCCCCGCGGTCGACGCCAGCTTGGCGAGCGCTGATGGGTCGAGCTCGTCGGTGTTCTCTCCGTCGGACAGAAGCACGATCGCCCCCGAACCGAAGTAGCCGATGTCGACGGAGTCAATGCCGCCGGGAGGCGAGGCATCGGGATTGGCCGGACCCGGCGGCACGGTGTCGGGCGAAGCCGCATCCGTCGATGGAGCGCCGGGTACGCCGGGTACGCCGGGTGAGAGCGACTTGCCGGCAATGGCCTGGAGCGACGCGTAGATCCCCTGGCCGAGCGACGTTCCGCCTTGTGGCGTCAATCGCCCTATCGCCTGAAGCACGGCACGACGATCCGTCGTCGGCTGCTGAGTCACCAGCGATCCGTCGCTGAACGCGACGACACCGATACGGATGGACGAGGGCTGCTTGTCCACGAATGCCCTCGCCGCCTCCTTCGCCGCGTCCATCCGCGAAGGCTTCAGATCGTTCGCGCGCATACTGTTCGAGACGTCGAAGGCGAGGATGACCGTACCTTGACGCCGGGGGACGGTGATCTCCGTCTGGGGTCGTGCCGCTCCGATGATCATCACGGTCAAACCGAGAAGGAACAACGCGTACGGCACGTGCCGGAGCCGACGGAGCCGTTGGGTGGACGATGACGCGACGAATCCCTTGGCGGCGAGTTCAGCAACACGACGACCGCGGCGCCGGAGGAGCGCAAGATAACCGAAGACCAGTACCGGGACGATGAAGAAGAGCAGGAAGGCCGACGGCCAGAGGAACTCCATCAGCGCCTCCGTCGGCGTCGGAGCTCGACGATCCGGACGAGAGCGGCGACAAGGTCATCTTCGGTGGAGACGACATGCAGATCCACGCCGGCGCGCGCCGCAGCCGCTCGGATCTCTTGTTCGCGCTCCCCCGCGACGAGTGCGAAGCGGCGACGGAACTCCGGATCGCTGGTGTCGACGGAGAGCAATTCTCCGGTCTCGGCATCCTCGACGACGAGCAGGCCGGCATCGGGCAGTTCGGTCTCCCTCGGATCGAACAACCGCAGAGCGATCACTTCGTGCCGTCGGGCCAGACGACCCAGCGGCTGCTCCCAACCCGGTTCGCTGATGAAGTCGGATGCGATCACCACCAGCGAGCGCCGCCTGATAGTACGTGCGCCTACGTTCAGGAGATCGGCCAGGTTCGTGGTCGTGCCGGTCGGCGCCGTCGGTTGCATCAGTTCCCGGGCCAGTCGGAGCACGTGATTGCGACCGGTCCGCGGCGCGATGGTCAGCTCCACAGCGTTGTTGAACAGCACCGCACCGACGGGATTGCCGCCTCGGCTCAGCAGCCGCGCCAGGGTGGTGGCGATCTCGGTGAGCACCAGGCCCTTCGGGCGGTCGGTGGGACCGAAGGCCATCGATGCAGATCGATCGAGCAGTAGCCACGCGGTCAGCTCACGGTCTTCGAGGAAGGTCCGCACATGCGGGATCTCCATGCGCGCGGTCACGTTCCAGTCGATGTGGCGGACATCGTCACCGGGCTCGTATTCGCGAAGATCGGCCACGTCGACACCCGAGCCGTGCAGGAGGGTGCGGAAGTCACCCTGGAGCCGCCCGTCGAGCCGGCGGATCACCTTCCACTCGATGCGGCGGAGAACCGCCTCAGGTGTTGGCGGGAGCCCAACCGCTGCCATCACCGCTCCGGTCCGATGGTCGGGGCCGCCGCTGCTGCGTCGGCGTGTCGGGCACGCGGATGGCTGCCAGCACCTTGGTGAGGACATCGTCGGGCCGGAGGTCCTCAGAGAGCGCCTCGTAGGACAGCACCACGCGGTGACGCAGGACGTCGAGCGCGAGCTCACGCACGTCTTCGGGGATTGCGTAGTCACGACCCCGGATGACCGCCAAGGCCTTCGCCGCGAGGATCATGTTGATCGACGCACGCGGGCTCGCCCCGAAGGTCACGTAGCGGGCCTGATCCTTCAAACCGACGGAGCCGAGATCGCGTGTTGCAGTGGCGATCCTCACGGCGTATTCGATGAGCGACGGGTCGACATAGACGTCGGCGGCCGCCTGCTGGAGCACCCGGAGCTGATCGACGTCGATCACCGGAACCGTCGGTTCCATCGGGTTCGTCATGCGTTCCACGATCACGAACTCCTCCGTTGGGCTCGGATAGCCGACGAGCACCTTCAGCATGAAGCGGTCGAGTTGCGCTTCGGGCAATTGGTAGGTGCCCTCGGACTCGATCGGGTTCTGGGTGGCCATCACCAGAAACGGATTCGGGACCGGGTGCGACTCGCGGCCGATGGTCACTTGGCGCTCCTGCATGACTTCGAGGAGCGCGCTCTGTACCTTGGCCGGGGCACGGTTGATCTCGTCGGCGAGCAACAGGTTGGCGAACACCGGGCCAAGCGAGGTTTGGAAGTCGCCGGTCTTCTGGTTGTAGATCCGGGTGCCGATCAGGTCCGCCGGAACGAGGTCGGGGGTGAACTGGATGCGCTGGAACTGTCCACCAATCGATTGCGCCAGCGTCTTGATCGCCATGGTCTTGGCGAGGCCGGGAACACCTTCGACGAGGACGTGTCCGCGAGCAAGGAGCGCGACGAGCAGGCGCTCGATCAGGCCGTCCTGGCCGACGATCACCTTCTTCACCTGATAGGCGACCTGTTCGAGTGTCTTCGTCTCCGGGGACCATTCGTGCATCGTTGTTGCTCCTCGTGAATCGGTGTGGTGATCTGGCGGCGCTGCGGTGACCGTTGGGTTGCGGATGCTCTCGTTCGAGCCTCCTATTGCTGGGGGCCTCCAGCGGAACCACCTGCTTCGTCGATAGGGACGGCGAACCCGATACCGACGAAGAACCCCTGCTTGGACGGGTTTGCAAGGGCCGTGACGATGCCGACGACCTGACCGTTGCGATTCAGCAGCGGGCCACCCGAGTTGCCGGGATTCACTGCGGCGTCGAACTGTATGAGGCCCGTCAGAACGGTACCGTCCTCGGTAGGGACCGACCGGCCGAGACCGGAGATGACGCCCGCGCTCATCGAGTCCCCGAGCCCGAGGGGGTGGCCGATCACGTAGGCCTCGTCGCCGACCTTGACGCCACCACCCATCACCGCCGGCACCACGACCTCGGGCTTGCGATCCGGCCTGAGGACGGCGATGTCTCGCTCCGGCTCGGCCGACTCGACCGACGCTGCACTCGACGTCCCATCAGCGAAGGTCACCGTGATGACCTTCGCTCCCGACACCACATGGGTCGCCGTCAGGATCATGCCGTCGGCGTTGATGATCACGCCGGCGCCGAGGCCGCCGGTGCGCTCGGCTTCCGGTGCCGGACCGCCGCTCGGAAGGACAGTGGAGGTCGGACTACCGTCGGCCTCGGTCACCGTTCGCTCCGCGTCGCCGGTCGTGATGAAGACCACCGACGGAACCACGCGGCGGAACGCCTGCGCGGACCGGGCAGGCGCCGATGCCATTTCGTCCTTCACGTCGGACACTGCGGCGCCGACGGCCTTCGTGACGATTCCGGACACCTCCTCCCGTGAGGGACGATCCGGTGTCGGAGTCCGAAGAACCCAGAAGGTCGCGAAGACGACGAATACCGCCCCTGCCACAAGAACCCGTCGGTCTCCGAGCACTGCCCGGGCGCCCGTCCGCGAGGGTTCGGCCGGCGCCGGATCTCGAGACTCGCTGTCCGCCATGAACCCTCCGGCGTGAGTAGCCGCCGAATGCAACGTACAACGGCGGACTCCGACCTTGGCCGATTCCTCGTGAGGTCTGGATGAAAGGAGTCGACCTTCCGCTCAAGTCCGCGTCGGCACGTTCCTCCGGTGCGACCGCAGGCCTCGTTCGGCGAACAATGAACGAAACGACCCTGCGTGACGTAGACATGCGATGGAAAGGGAGTGAGGTGCGAGAACGCCAGCAATTGCGCCGCCTGGTCTCGTTCGCCGTTGTGCTCTCGACGGTCGCATCGGTGTCCCCACACAGCGCAGCTCGTGCCGCCCCGCACCCGCTCGTCAATCCGTTCCGAACCGGCAGGACCTTGATCATTCCCCACAGCGGTGGCGATGGCCTGTTTCCCGAGAACACCCTCTACGCGTACGAAAAGAGCATGGCGATGGGAGGTGACGTGATCGATATTGACGTGTCGATCACCGCCGACGGCGTGCCCGTGGCGTTTCACGATTCGTCGCTGCGTCGAACGACCGGCGCTCCCGGGAAGGTTTCGACAACACCGTTCGCCGAATTGTCCAAGCTCGATGCCGGCTGGGGATTCACCAGTCATGGCACTCACCCTTTCCGAGGCAAGGGTTTGACGGTTCCGAGCGTCGAAGCCATCCTGCGCCGTTTCCCGGCCACCCTCGTCACCTTCGACCTGAAAGATCAGCGAACGCTCGCCGTGAAACCGGTCTGTGAGCTCCTCGCGCGTCTGCGGCGGATCGACGATGTCTATGTGGGGGTCGACAGCTCGGCGCAAGTGCTGGAGTTCCGCAGGACATGCCCTGGCCTGCGGACATCGGGAACCGACGCCGAGCGGCGTGCCGCCCGGGCGGCCAGTGAATCGGGAGACCGTAACCTTCGCTCCACGCAACAGGTGAGCCAGCCCCCGTTCAATGCGGACAACGGGTCTCGCCCAGTGGAAGCGGGGTCTCTGGCGTTCAGC
>JANPDB010000473.1:0-3223 GCA_031431255.1 Acidimicrobiia bacterium
AAGGTCCAAAGATCGCAGCCGCCGGGGAGTCGTTCGCGTGCCGTGGCTAGCAGAGACGAACCAATGCCTCGGCCGACCCAGGCCGGGTCGACGTAGAGGTGTTCGATCCATCCCGGCTTCGTGGCGACGTAGCCGATCACCATGCCGCAGGAAACGGCGACGGTGACATCCGATGCAGGAAGCAACTCCTCACGAACCCAACGACGGACATCCTCGTCAGGATGGGCGAGGCGCACGTTGCCGTCGCGGTAGGCGTAGCGAAATGACCGGAGAAAAACCTCAGACATGTTTGACGCGTCGCTTGCAATGGCGGGTCGGAGCACGAATCCGTGCAGGGCAGCGATCGCTCCGGCAATGCCCGGTTCCTGATGCTCGCGAAGTTCATCCCACGTGAACCACCTGACGTCGGGACTCTCACCCTCCGGCGGGTTCGGGTCGATGTCGGGCGCCGCCAGCAGAAAGCGCAGATCAAGGTGGTAGTGACCGCGCGGACCGTCATGGGTGTCGACGTGCACGAGCATCGGCTCGCCGGCAAAATGCTCGGCCGCCAGCCCGGTCTCCTCCAGGCATTCGCGCAGGGATGCGTCGGCAACAGATTCTCCCGGGTCGACGTGGCCGCCCGGTTGCAGCCAGATGCCGAGCCGCTTGTGCCGGTGAAGGATCAACCCGCGTGAGCTCACCACGAGGGCCGAGGCCGTCACATGTGTCGTGTCTGCAGCTTCCGAGCACGGATCGTCCAGTCGATCCAGCTCGGAAAGGAATCGACGGACCGACTCCTGCTCCCGGGCATCGACGGGCGGCCGCCGGTCGAGCATCGATACAACAAGCGCGCGTAGTTCTTCCTTGGAACTCGGTTTCGTTTCCATCTCGACCCTGCACCGTAGACTCCGATTGCGCGACACACGATCCTTGATCCGTGAGTAACACACGCGTCATCCGGCGAATCCAGGCCGCACCAACGCGTTCACCGCTCTCGTCGACGCAAACTCGCGCGTCGTCTCCGTCGCGGCTGCCGAAGTCCGTCAAGTAGTGGGCGATTTCTGGGTCTCGCAGTCACGGGTGTTCAGCGACTGTTCGTACATAGTGAGGAGTGATCGGATCTGATCGTCGTGGCGCAGCGCACGTTCACCGACGAGATCGGCATCCGGCTCGGTGAACCGTTGTCGAAGAACGAGCTACAACGTTTCGCCGCAACAGTCCACAAGCTCCGCGCCCACGTCCACGAACAACGAAGGAGCGCCTGACAATGACAACGATCCCGGCCACCATGCGAGCCGTCGTGCTCGACGCTCCCGGCCCACCCGACGCGCTCCACGTCCGCGAACTCCCCGTTCCGACACCGCAGGCGGGTGAGGTGCTGATCAAGATCGAGGCGTTCGGCCTCAACCGCTCCGAACTCCACACCCGCCTCGGTCTCGCTGACGCCGTCACGTTTCCTCGCGTGCTGGGCATCGAAGCCACCGGCACCGTTGCCGCGTGCCCCGGAGGCGAGTACGCGGTCGGTCGGCAGGTCGCTGCGTTGATGGGTGGCATGGGCCGCACATTCGACGGCGGGTACGCCGAATACACCTGTGTCCCGGTCCGCCAGGTTGTGCCGTTCACGAGCAGCCTTGACTGGGCGACACTCGGAGCAGTGCCCGAGATGCTCCAGACCTCACACGGATCGCTCACGATCGGCCTCGACGCACGGCCCGGTCAGTCGATCCTGATACGTGGCGGCACGTCGTCAATCGGGATGGCGACCGCGGTACTCGCCAAACGAGTCGGCATGACCGTGCTGTCCACCACCCGCAACCCCGACCGGGCCGACGCCCTCCGCCAAATCGGTGTCGACCACGTCCTCGTCGACGACGGCAACGTCGCCGAGGGAGCCCGCACGGTCTTCCCTGACGGCGTCGACGCCGCACTCGAACTCGTCGGCACCCCGACCCTGCCGGACACGCTGCGGGCGACCCGGGTCCACGGGGTCGTGTGCTTCACCGGGATGCTCTCCAACCAGTGGACCGTGCGCGACTTCTACCCGATCGAGTACCTCCCACGCGGTGTCCGCCTCACCGCCTACGGCGGAGACGCGACCGACCTCCCCGCCCAAGTCCTTCAGGACTTCCTCGACGCCGTTGCTGCCGGCAATGCCATCGTACCGATCCATCGCACCTACCGCCTCGACGACATCGCAGCGGCGCACGCCGACATGGAAGCCGGACGCGCCACCGGCAAACTCGTCGTCCTGCCGTGACGCCAACCCACCCCACCCTCTCCACCGCTTCGAAACCGGGACCATAGGTGACCGACGTGGGCCGGAGTCGAGAGGCTCGACAGACGTGGCCGGCAGTGTTACGGCGCGCGGATATCGAGTGACCCCTATCGGCACTTCTCGGCAGGGGAATCGCGATCGCGTTGCTTCAAACGGCGGGTGGTAGCAGTTCACTCCGCACCGCCCGGAGGGACGGAGCGAACGAGAGCACCCGCCCGCAACCAGCGTTGTACACCCGCTTTCGTAAGTGCACGGATGACACAAGGATCCCAGTCCTTGCCGGGCAGCTCTTCCGCTTCGTGACGACGTCCAACTTCCAGCAGAAACGAGTGCGGGTTCGAGTCAGAAGATTCTCGAAGATTCTCGTACTCGGGCCCATTCTCGATCCGGATTGTCACACCCCCTTCGACACAATGAGCACATGGAATTCGCACTCGCAGACGAGATCATCGGCGACCTACGCCGCGTGCCGCTCGCCGTTGCCGACCAGCGCGCCACCGTTTCGTATCTCGCCGGCTTGCAGCGCTTGCGCGGGTTCATCGACGCCCTCGAAGTCGACGCTGCACGTCGTCTCCACGAACTCACCCACACCGCTCCGACCGAACTTGCCAAGGCCACCCAACGTCACGCTCGCGCTGGCGAACGGGTCTATGAGCGATCCGCCACGCTCACCGCGGTGCCGTCCCTCGCAGCACCGTTGGGCTCGGGCGCTTTGCAGGCAGCGCACGTCGACACCGTCACAAAGGTCCTTCGGACCATCGATGCGAAACACGCCGATGCGTTCGCCGCAGCATTGCCGGACCTCGTCGCTGAAGCAGCTGCGGCGAGGGCGACACCCGATGACCTTGCCCGCACGCTGAACAGAGCCGCTCGCGCGCTTGAGAACGACGACGGCACAAGCCGCTTCACCCAACAACGTCGCGACACTGCGCTGCACACCTGGACCGACAAACGAACCGGCATGTTCCG
>JANPDB010000474.1:0-1560 GCA_031431255.1 Acidimicrobiia bacterium
CGAGTCGATCTCGCGACCGGAGCTTCGTCATGAAGGCCAGGTGTTCCGCTACGACCCGACGGCATCGTCGCTGACACTGTTGGCGCACATTCCGGTTGGAGGCCGCGACACTGCCGAGCACGAGAACCTGTCGAGACCGGACAACGTCTCGGTGTCGAGGTTCGGTGGAGTCTTGTGGTGCGAGGATGGCACCGACCCCAACCGAATCGCCGCTCTCGGCGCCGATGGGGAACCATTGTGCCTTTCCCGAAATCGCGAAAGCGGGGAACTCTGCGGCGTTCATTTCTCACCGGGCGGTCGTTGGCTTTTCGTCAATCAGCAGTCCGTCGGACGAACGCTGGCGATCACCGGCCCTTGGAGGCAACGACGCTTGACGAGGTCGATCCGGCGCTGATCGCTGCTCCGGAATGCCGTAGAACGCCCGCTTGGCGGAGTTCTCTGACCGTCGGCGTCATGGCGCGTCGGCCGCTTGGCGGCCGAGACCGTCTTCCCTACGGTGAACGACGTCGTGTTGCATCCGCAGCGGACGAAGGCCGAGAACGGCAGAAAGCAGAGGAGCGAACGTGAGCGTTCGAGTTCTTTCCAGCGAGCAGGGGCGAACCGCCATCTCGCGCATGCAATCCATCCTGATGGGGGGACTTGCGGAGCAGATCGCCGCACTCAATGCCGAAGGTCAGATCCTCTCCGACCCTGAGGTGTGGGACGGCGTGCTCGCCACGGAGTTCCGTTCGTCGACGTGGCCAGACACCGCCCGCACGTTGCAGCAGACAGCCGAGGCCCTCGAAGAACTCCGTCAACGCGTGCAGGGCATCACCACCGACATCATGACGGCAGGTGGGAACGGCTGACGATACGCGGCCGCACGGCTGTTTTCGGGGCAAGAGAGCCCGAAGACAGCTCTGCGTTTTAGCCCTCGAGGGCGCGGCGCAGCGAGAGGGCGAGGCGACGCTTCTCCGGCTCGATCGACAGGATCTGGGTCCAGACGCCCTCGCCGACCGCGACGACGTCGGAGGCCTGCTCGACCCGGTAGCGGCTCAGCTCCGAGATGTGGATGAGCCCTTCGATCGGCTCGAAACCCTCGCCCTCGACCTGCACGAACGCGCCGAACTCGGCCGTGCCGGTGACCGTGCCGTAGACCAAATCGCCGACCTGGTGGACGTTCTGGAACGCCTTCCACGGACTCGGCAGCGCGGCTTTGCGCGAGAGGCTGATCTTGCCCTTGTCGCCGCGGATCTCCTTGACGATCACGTCGATGATGTCGCCCACCTTGACCACGTCGGACGGCTTGCGAACCTGGCGGTGGGCCAGCTCGCTCACGTGCACCAGGCCTTCGGCGCCGCCGATGTCGACAAATGCGCCGAAATCGGTCACGGCCGTGACCGGTCCGGTGAACTTCTGCCCGACCGAGATCGACGCCAGCATCTCGGCTCGTTGCGCATCGCGCACCTTGCCCATCAGCATCTTGCGGTTGACGACGACCTTCTCGCCCCGGCGTTCCACCGCGGCACGTTCACCCGACAACAGCTCGGCCTCGATGACCACGACTTCGACCTCTTGGCC
>JANPDB010000475.1:0-1867 GCA_031431255.1 Acidimicrobiia bacterium
GTTCGGCATCGGGTCGCGTACGAGCAGGGTCGTGGCGCCGATGTACATGCCGGCCACCGCCCAGCCCGAACCGCCGATGTGGAACAGCGGCATGGTGGCCACGTTCTTCGACGTCTCGTCCATGCCCCACGGCCCGAGGACGTTCGCCACGAGCTGGAACAGGTTGTTGTTCGACGTCATCACACCCTTAGGCAGGCCCGTCGTCCCGGAGGTGTAGAGCTGGAAGGCGACGTCGCCCGGAAGGGTGTCGGCCTGCGGGTCCTCCGCCGGTTGCCCCGAGAGCCACGTGTCGTAGCTGACCCATCGATCGTGGGCGCCCAGGGCGATGATGGTCTTCACCGACGTGAAGTCCGCCTCGATCGACTCGATCGTGGCGAAGAAGTCCGCTCCAACGAACAGCACCTTCGCCTCGGAGTCGTTCACGGTGTAGAGGATCTCCGCGGGGGCGAGTCGCCAGTTGACGGAGACATCGACGATGTTCGCCTTCGAGCAGCCGAAGAGCACCTCGAAGTACTCGAGGGAGTTCTTCTCGAGGAACGCCACGCGCTCCTGTGATGCCACGCCGGCCGCGATCAGCGCCCCGGCCACCTGGCTCGAACGGCTGTCCATCTCCGACCACGTGACGATCCGGTCGCCGAACTTGATCATGGTGTCGTTCGGCTTCTCGGCGGAGTAGTGCCGGACGATGTCGGCGGTGCAACGGAATGAGGACGGATCCATTCGAGACTCCTGTCGGGGCTGACCGTTGCAAATTGTACGGCGCTTCCGTCAGAGACGGAACACAAACGCCAGAATCTTTCTTCTGGTAACGGGACGACGGGACGAGAAGTCGCACCGGACGCCCGCCAGCGTGTGAACTGGGGGGCATGGCTCGCACCCCCAAAGACGGTCACGTCTTCGTCACCATCGAAATCCCCCGAGGCTCCCGCAACAAGTTCGAGATCGACCACGAGTCCGGTCACATCTTCCTCGACCGTCGGCTGTTCTCGGCCACCGTCTACCCCGCTGACTACGGCTTCATCCCCGACACCCTCGGCGAGGACGGCGATGCGCTCGACGCGCTGGTCCTCCTCGAGGACCCGACCTACCCGGGCGTGTGGGTTGAGGCCCGACCGGTCGGCGTGATGTGGATGCAGGACGAGGCCGGACCCGACGCGAAGATCATCTGCGTCCCGCCCCGCGAACCGCGGTGGCGCGGCGTCGAGGACCTTCGTGACCTGCCCGAGGAACTCCTCGAGGAGATCAAGCATTTCTTCGACGTCTACAAGATGCTCGAGCCCGACAAGAAGTCGTCGACCGCGGGGTTCGAAGGCGCTCGGGCCGCCTGGCGCGAGATCAATGCGTCGCGCGAGCGCGTGCACGACCCCAACGCCAAGCGCAACTGGGTCATCGAGTAGACGATCCCGGGGCGGGGCAGTCCCTCACAGGGTGAGTTTCCGGGCGAATCGGTTTCCTCAGTTATCCGCCCGCGTGCCCAGCGCGTCGGCCTCGGAAATGCTGCAGAACACCTCCCAGCAACGTTCGGAGGTGTTTTGCCCCCATATATGGGGGCAACCTCTCTCCCAACGCTCGAACCGTGCCGATTACCGGGTATGGCTGTTGTTGAGTTCACCACCGTCGAGGTTGCCCGTCCGAGTGTCGGCGTGCCGGTTGCGCCGCCGGGGACGGACATCACGGGCAAGTTCACCGTGCGGGGACCGTCGCCGGTCGCCGTGGCGACCGTCGTCGACGACGGCCTCGTCGACGCTCCCCTCGCCCCCGGCTGGGTCATCGACGGCGATCCACGTCCGCGCATGCGAATCACGGCGACCGCTCCCAGCGGGGCGATCAGCAGCGGCGTGTGGTGCTGCCAGCCGAGCCGTTTCAC
>JANPDB010000476.1:0-4669 GCA_031431255.1 Acidimicrobiia bacterium
GGACACGGCGTCTTCAACGGCCGGATCATCGTTCGGCCTTCCGCGAACGGCACCGATGCGACGCAGTCCAATCGCAACCTCGTTCTCTCCGACCGCGCCGAGATCGACACCCGACCCCGGCTCGAGATCCTGACCGATGACGTCACGTGCGCTCACGGCGTCACCGTCGGTCGACTCGACGAAGACGCCGTCTACTACCTACGGACACGCGGGATCCCCGAACCAACCGCGCGCGCCATGCTCACCATGGCGTTCGCCAACGAGATGGTGCAGCGAATCGACAACGCGACGCTCCGCTCCTGGGTCGAGGCGGTCGTATCGCAACGCCTCGACTCCTCATCAGGACTCGCCTCAGGTCTTGGCTCCAGCACCTTGGGAATCACACCGTGAGAGAGACCGCGGTGGGAATCAGGAGCGATGGCCCGATCGCGATCGCCGAGGATTGCGACGTCACCCTGATCCCTTCTGGAGACCGGGCAACGCTTCGCCGCGGTGACCGGGTGCTGATCAACCAAGCCCTCGGTGCGAGCATCACCGTGCAAACCGAATCCGGACACCTCGCCCGCATCGCCGGGCCCGATGCTGCCCGCCTCGGCCTCGGGCACCTCATCACCCAACCACCGAGCCGATCGGTCTCTGCTGGAGATCGGCCCTTCTCCCTCGAACAGGTGACCGAACAGCTCAAGACGTTGTTCGACCCCGAGATACCCGTCAATGTCGTCGACCTCGGACTCATCTACTCCTGCGTTGCCGAACAACTGCCCGACGGCACCCACCGCGTCGAGATCAAGATGTCGATGACCGCCCCTGGCTGCGGCATGGGCGACGTCCTCAAAGTCGATGCCCAGCAATGCGTCGCCGCCCTCCCCGGTGTCAGCGACGTCGACGTCGAACTCGTCTGGGACCCGCCCTGGGACCTCAGTCGCTTGTCCGACGCTGCCCGACTCGAACTCGGAATGATGTGAACGTTCCGACCTGCAACCCGTGGTTGCAACAGAAAGGATCAACCCCATGAAGGTATGGATCGACCAAGACCTCTGCACGGGCGATGGCCTCTGCGAAGAGATCGCCCCCGACGTCTTCTTCGGCAACGCAGACGGCCTCTACTACGTCAAAGAATCGGCCGTGAATTTCGGTGCCGAGAAGCTCTTCGATGGGACCATGAACCCAGCCGGCTCAGACGGTATGGCCCGCATCCCCGAGAGCGGCCTCGAAAGAGTCATCGAAGCGGCCGAGGAGTGCCCAGGCGAATGCATCTTCATCGAGGCCGATTAGAACACCAGTCGCGCCTCGCCTCGCACGAGGCGATGCAGCGGGCATGCCGTCGATCCAGAGCCCCAGATCGAGACCGAGAGCGAGACCATGGCCATGACACTGACCGTTGCACCACCAGCTGAAGAAGCCATCCGTAATGCGTTACGAGGAGTCATCGACCCCGAACTCGGCGACAACATCGTCGACCTCGGCATGCTCCAGCGCATCGATATCGACGACGCGCACAAGGTCGCGATAACTGTCGCGTTGACCACGGCCGGCTGCCCGCTCCGGGCCCAGCTCCTGAAGGACATCAAGACCAGGATCGGTACCCTCCCCGGCGTGGAAGCAGTGCGGGTCCACTTCGGTGAGATGACTACCGAACAGAAACGCAGTGTCATGTCCCGAGCCCGCTGGAAGGCTCAGGAGCATGCGCCCGAGACGACGATCCCGGCGACGTGTCGGATCGTGGCCATCGCATCGGGCAAGGGCGGCGTGGGGAAGTCGTCGGTCACCGTAAATCTGGCTGCCCTCCTTGCGCGGCGGGGTCTCACGGTCGGCGTGCTCGACGCCGACATCGGCGGGTTCTCGATTCCTCGAATGCTCGACGTCGAAGGCGCCGTGGTCGCCCGAACCGCAGACACCGGGAGAGCCCGGTTCTCGCCCCTCGAGCGAAGAATCGGGCCCGGGCTCCTCAAGGTCGTGTCGATGGGCTCGATCACCGGTGTCGAAGAGGACGAGGCGATCATGTGGCGCGGTCTCATGCTCAACCGGGCCGTACAGCACTTCATCGAAGACGTCGACTGGGGCGCCCTCGACTACCTGCTGATCGACATGCCACCGGGCACGGCAGACATCCAGATGGGCCTCGCCCGGATGCTGCCCCGCACGGACGTCATCATCGTCACCACCCCAGCCCTCGCCGCGCAGAAGGTCGCGGCCCGAGCCGCCGACATGGCGCGCAAGGGGCACCTACGCGTTGCGGGCGTCATCGAGAACATGAGCGCCACCATCGGTCCCGACGGATCCCGTCACGCCGTGTTCGGTGAGGGCGGCGGCGAGCGGCTCGCCCAACAACTCGGCGTCGCCCTCCTCGGGCCGATCCCCCTCGATCCCGCAGTATCGGCCGGCGGTGACCTCGGCGAACCGGCCGCACTCGGCCACCCGGACGCTCCAGCCGCCCAGGCATTCGCGCGGCTGGCCGATCGGATCGTCACGGACACCATCCCACCGGTCGAACTCGCCGTCTGCAGCATCCGTCAACTCCTCACCGAGGCCGGTGCCGACCTCGGGTCCGCCTTCGAACGCCTCAACCACGACCAGGGACACGAACCCGCCGCAGCTACCGCGTCAACGACCGATCAGAACCAATCACGGAGGACATTGTCATGACCATCATCGCATCCACTCGACCAGTGCTCACCCTCTCCGGAGAGGCGGTCACCAAGATCGCCCAACTCATCGCCCAGGAAGGAACCGACGAGCAACTCGGTCTCCGAGTAGCGGTGAAGGCCGGCGGCTGCTCCGGATACTCGTACGACATGTTCTTCGACCCCGAGACCCACCCTGATGACCAGGTCACCACCTTCGGGACTGTTGTGGTCAAAGTCGACGCCGCCAGCGCTGAGCATCTCACCGGAGCCACCCTCAACTACGCCGACACCATCCATGGAGGGGGCTTCAGCGTGGACAACCCCAACGCCCAACGAAGCTGCGGCTGCGGCAAGTCGTTCTCCTGACTCGGACCGGCGCGGTCGGCCGAGGTGTCGGCCGCGGCCTCGAACTCAGCCGAAGTCGCGGTGGAGGCGGTCGGCGACGTCGTGGGCCGACGGCATCGAGGCGACTTCTTTGCTGAGTTCCTCCGCGCGACTTCGGAACGTCGGTTCGTTCAGTAGCCGATCGAGGGCGGCGCGCACAGCATCGACCGTCACGGTTCCCGGTTGCAGAGCGAGACCGGCGCCGGAGCGGACGCACGCCGCCGTGTTCATGAACTGATCTGCGGCCTGGGGCACGCAGAGCTGGGGGAGCCCGGCACCGAGGGCCGCGAGGAAGGTGCCGGAACCGGCATGGGAGACGACCGCTGCGCAGTGGTGGAGGAGTTCCGCCTGGGGGATGTATCGGGCGACGTGCACGTGGGTCGGTTGCTCGCCGAGGGCCGCAGGGTCGCCGTGAGGTCCGACCGTCACGACCACCCGCACCGGGATCTCGCGCAGCGCTTCGATGATCGCGGCCAGTGCTGAGTCGTTGCTGAAGACGGTCCCGAACGTCACGTACACGAGTGGGGTCTCGGCATCGGCGGTCACCCATTCCGGCAAATGCTCATCGCCGGACGTGGCCGAGTTGCCCGGGCCGAGGTCCTGGACAGAACCGAGGTGGGCGCCGTTCTTGGGCTGCAGGCTCGGTGGGAAGATGTTGATGTACAGGTTTTCGTAGCAGCCTCCGTACGGTCTGGGGTCCAGCCCCTGTTCCACCCAGAGGTGGGCCACCGCCTCGCCGGCCGCGAACACCCTCGGGGCCGGGGTCACCGACCCGAACCCGTGGCACACGTTCGGCACGCCCAACACCGCCGCCACCAGCGGCCCGGCGAACTCGGCCTGCTCGGCGACCACCAGGTCCGGCTGCCAGGCTCGCGCCGTCGGCAGAAGGTCGGTGAGCGTCGCCTCGGCGCGGACCGTGCCGAACAGGCGCGGGAACATGTAGTCGCCCTTCTGCGCGCCGGGCATCTCGTTGATCTCCGGAAAGCGCCGTAACACTTCGGCCATTGCGGCACGTTCCTCCAGCCCCGCGGGCGTTGCTTGGAACCCGTCACGCCGCAGGCGTTCGCACTCCTGCGCTCCCGTGACCCAGAGCAACTCGTCACCACGCTGGATCAACGCCTGCGCCAACGGCACCATCGGATGGATGTGGCCGCGTCCCGGACTCGTCGCGAAGATGACCCGCATCGCTGCAGTGTCGCGCACTTCCGGAGGCCCGCGCCCGTGTCGTGCGGAGCGAGTCGGACATCTCCAAGCGCCATCGGGCGGCTCAACCACGACCGGGGCGATGAAACCGCAGCGGCTACATCGAGGTTTCAGAGGTTGACGTCGAGTCGGTAGATCCGTGCCGCGGTGTCGGCGAAGAGTGCGCGTCGATCTCCCGCGCTGTGGCCCGCAGTCACGTGCTTGAAGACGTTCCAGAGACTGGCGTACGAACAGCCGCCCGCATCGGCGGGGTAATTGCTCTCGAACATGCATCGTTCGGGGCCGAACAACTCGATCGCCGAGTCGATGTAGGGCCTCCACGCAGTGGCCATCTGTTCGACGGTCGGCGGTGGATCGACGAGGAAGGACGGGCGTTGCAGCCCGATCGCGAAGCCTCCGATCTTGGCGGTCACGTTGGGGCACGCGGCCAGCGCTTCCATGCTCGCCCGCCACGT
>JANPDB010000477.1:0-2081 GCA_031431255.1 Acidimicrobiia bacterium
GCTCCGCCGTCAGCCGACGGACGGCGCCGACGACCGTGTCCGCATCACCGTCGACCCCGACGGTGTCGGACCGCTCGTCGAAGCCTCGGTCGACGGCTGGCGATCGGTGGTCCCGGTCGACGATGCCGGGATACTCGTCGGTGTCTCGAACTTCGTGGGCTGTGGGCCCGATGAGGTTCGCATCCACGATCGCGGTCCCATCGCCGAACGACTTGAGCAGCTGGCCGGCGACGCCGGTGTTCCCGTTGTCGTGCGACACCGGTACCCCGAACGCGTCTGATTGGCGTCTGCCCGTTGTCGGCCGTCCATTGACTCGGGTGCGGCGCAGGAGCGAACCCTGCCATCGGCGCCGTGATTGCCGACGGGCCTTCGTGACCCGGCCGGGTAGCGTCGATGGACGATGTCCGCGACCACAGCCGCAGCCCCCGCCGGTTTCGTTCCGCCGCCCTATCCGCAGGACCGACTCACCCGGGCCCGAACGCTCGCGGCCGGCCATGCGGGTGGTGCCGTGGATCTGTCGATCGGCACCCCCTGTGACCCACCCCCGGCGGCCGTCGTGGAGGCCCTCGGTTCCTCCGGGGCGGAGCGGGGCTATCCGACGTCACTCGGTTCGCCCCGCATGCGGGCGTCCGCCGCGGGCTGGGTGCAGCGGTACCTGGGCGCGACCGTCGACCCGGGCACCCAGGTCGGAGCGTGCATCGGCACGAAGGAATTCGTGGCCACGACGCCACAGTGGCTCAAGCTCCGTCGACCGGACCGCGACACCGTGCTGTACCCGGCCGTCGCCTATCCGACCTACGAGATGGGTGCTCTGTTGGCGGGGTGCCGGGCCGTTCCGGTTCCCGTCGATGCCCAGTGGCGGATTCGTCTCGACGCGATCGACGACGCAGACGCGGCCCGTGCGCTGTGTCTGTGGGTCAACACACCGGGGAACCCGGCGGGCGGTCTCGACGACCTCGGTGCAGCGGCCGCCTGGGGCCGCTCCCATGACGTGACGGTGCTCTCCGACGAGTGCTACGTGTCGTTCACCTGGAACGGCGCTCCCCGCTCGATCCTGCAGCACGGCACGGACGGGGTCGTCGCCGTCCATTCGCTGTCGAAGCGGTCGAACCTCGCCGGCGTCCGCGCCGGGTTCTACGCCGGCGACACCGAGCTGGTGAAGTACCTGAGCGAGATCCGCAAGCACGCCGGCCTGATGGTCCCCGGACCGGTGCAACTCGCCGCATCGGTGGCCTACGACGACGAGGCGCATGTGGATGTGCAGCGCACGCGGTACCGCCAGCGCCTCGAATTGTTTGCCGCGGTGATGGCATCGGTGGGCCTACCGGTTGCCCTCCCGGAAGGGGCCTTCTATCTCTGGATCCGCGTCCCCGGCGGTGACGCGTGGGCCTGCACCGAATGGCTCGCCGAGCACGGCGGAATGGTCGTGTCGCCGGGCGAGTTCTACGGTGACGCCGCCGACCACATCCGCGTCGCCCTGGTGGAGCCCGACGACCGTCTCGCCCTGGTCGCCGAACGACTTGCGTCGTCGGGGCTCAGCTGGAACGGAGCGCCGGCGTGAGCGCGGGCGTGGACCTGCTCGCCGCCACCGCGGCGCTCGTGGACATCCCCTCCGTCAGCCATGACGAGGCGGCTATCACCGCTCACATCGAGGGTCGACTCCGGGCCGTCCCGTGGCTCGAGGTGACCCGGATCGATCACAACCTCGTGGCCCGTACCAACTTCGGCCGCGCCCAGCGGCTCATCCTCGCCGGTCACACCGACACCGTGCCGGTCAACGGTAACGACGTCGCCCGGATCGACGGCGACGTGTTGCACGGCCTCGGCTCGGCAGACATGAAGGGCGGTCTGGCGGTGTTCCTCCACCTTGCCGAGACCGTCGCGCAACCGACGGTCGACCTCACGTTCGTGTTCTACGAATGCGAAGAGGTGTCGGCGATCCACAACGGGTTGAAGAAGCTGCTGGCGAACTCGCCGGACCTGCTGGCCGGCGATGCGGCGATCCTGGGCGAACCGACGACGGCGATCCTCGAAGCGGGATGCCAGGGGACGTTGCGGGCGGTGCTCTCCGTGGGCGGTTC
>JANPDB010000478.1:0-10615 GCA_031431255.1 Acidimicrobiia bacterium
CCGGTGTATCCGTCGACGGATGCTGTTCCATCCAGAGACACGAGCGAGCCGCTGAGCGGTGATCCAAGTTCGCGATGACTCGATGGCGAGAAGCGATGTTGCCGTTCGATCGTGTCCGGCCGATTCCGCGGTCAACCGCTCCTCCGCCAGCAGTCGGGCGGTCGTCTCGGCGCCCAGTCGTTGCTCAGCCTCGACGCGCAGTGCAGACTCGGCCGCGAGTTGCGTAGCCATCTCGTCCAGTCGAGATGTGGCCGCCTTGAGATGGCTTTCGAGACCATTCGCATGACGCTCATACGTGCGCCGTTCCTCGAGGAGCGCAGCCCGGAGAAGTCCACTGCGACGCTGCCTCCAGTCCGGCGAGGAGAACTCTTCGGCCCATCGCCATTGTTCTTTCTCGCGGTCAGGTCCGGGGACCCCGAGCCGGAGGGGCTTCGGGATGTGTACCACGGTCCATTCGGGCACCGTTGTTGCACGGACCCACGGTTGCTCCAGCCACTGGCACCACATCCAATGGTCGGTGTACCGGCCCGGCGGTGCGGTTCTCCAACCGACCGGCAGCCGAAGGTATGAGTCCATCCGGTGGCCCGACTCGGTGAGCCCAACCCTGCTCTCGGTCAGCTCGAGGGCCCGGTCGGTCGGATCCGAGTAATCCATCCGCGAGAGGTACAGCCGGTCGTTCACCCCGATCGACAAGGTTGCGGCAAGGTCATGATCGGCTAACGCCCGACAGAGCACCTCGGCGTGATCGGGCATCCAGATGTCGTCGTCGGACGAATACAAGACGAATTCCGCGTCTGTCGCTCGAATGATTTCATCGCGATAAGGCTCGCCGGTTCGCGGGCTTTTCGGACGAGGGACGTAGTGGACACGATGGTCCGCTGCGCACATCTCGTCCATGAGGGAATCGGTTGAGGGAGGGGCCCCATCGCCGATCACGACGACCTGGACGTCTTGTTCGCTTTGATGGAGCACGCCGTGGATGGCTGGGCGAAGGGTGGGGCCGTTGTCGAACGTCGGAATGATGACGAGGACTTTGCTCATGACGGCGACGAAGTTGTGCCTCGAAGTTTCGCTGTCGCCATGACGTTGGCAAGGATGTGTACGTGCTCGGCTGCCCGGGCAACGCCTGCGCGCGGAGTCGGGCCTCCACCGAGGTACTCAACGAACTCCCGAAGCTCGGCCAGCAGCGGTAGCTCTCCGGGGGTTTGGATGATTTCGGGCGTTGCTGGGTGCGTATCGGGGTCGCCACGAAACACCTGGATGTGATCGGACCAGCCGTCAGAGAGGACGGCCGTGGCCTCGCTTCCGAGCACGAGGACCTCCCGCTCGGAACGCGGCGCACGGGCAAACGATTCCACACTCGCCCACGGCGAGGTACCGAAAGTGACAGCAATCCCCTGCACCCGTCCACCGACGTAGTCGGCCACCGCGTGTTCGATCGCCGGGACGCTGCCGAGTAGTTCATCGATGATCGCAAGATCGTGGGGCATCAGCGTCCATGGCGCCTCGGCGTCGGCGTGGTTGCTGCCCCATTGGTTTCGGCGGGTCCGAATCCCAATCAGATCGCCGACGCCACCGCTGTCGATGAGGTGTTTCATTGCCCGAATACCGGGGTGATATCGCCACTTGTCCATGAGGAAAACGGTGTCGGAGCCGAGCAGAGCGAGCCTCGCTGCGTCGTCGGGGTCCGAGCACAAAGGTTTCTCGACGAAGATCGGCAACCCTTGCGGGAGGAGCTCCTCGATGGCCGGGGCGTGAGAACCGATGTCGTTCACAACCACAAAACCGAGGATGCCCGGTAGATCGGTCAGCTGGCGGATGGTCTCGACGACACACGAAGCACCGCCGACGGTCGCCCGGTCCCGGGAAGCTCCGTGTCGTGCGGCAACGGCCACCTCGCAGCCGAGGGTCCTCAGATCTCGAAGGACGTTGGCGCCCCAAGGACCGCAGCCCACCTGACCGATCAACACTCATGGCAAGATACCCCGAACTGGGTCGCTATTGCGTAGATTGAACGAGTGGGTGACTTGCTAGCCGAGTTGACGGATCTCGGATGCGTGCTCGACGGAGTTCGAACGGTTCGGCTGCCGAATGTGTCTGACGAGCGCGGTTCGATCAGTGTCTACAGCCGCCCCGAATGGGCGGAGAGCGTCCAGGTCCAGTGGAACATTGGTCGTAGCGCGCCGAACGTGATGCGCGGTGTGCACCTTCACCTCGTCCACTCCGACTGGCTCGCCCTGATCGCCGGGAAGATGTCCGTTGGGCTTCGCGACTTGCGACCGGAGTCACCGACCAGAGGGCGCAGTGTGATCGTCACGCTCAACGCACCAGGCCCCGCCGCCTCTCGTCGGTGTTCGGGAGCGATTGACAGCTCGGGTCGGTCGGATGCGGCGACAGGTGAGGCGCTCTACATTCCACCGGGGGTTGCTCACGGATTCTACAATTTCGACGCAGCGACGTACCTGTACGGAACCTCGACCGTTTGGTCCCCTATCGACGAGCTCGGGTGCCGATGGGATGATCCGGCCCTCGAGCTGGCGTGGCCGATTCCGAGCGGTGAAACCCCGACGCTGTCGGCCCGAGACGACGGCGCCGAAAGCCTGGCCCAGCTGCTGAGGACTGTCGGCTGGTGATGCTTCTTCGTTCAGTGCATTGACGCGAACGGAGCGCATCGGGCCAAGGTTCAGTCATCTTGCGGCTCGTCGCGTCGTGGGTGGCGCGACTATGACGGCGATCGCAAGTGGTCTCATGACTTGTCGCGCGGCGTCGGCTGACCCGTGAGGAGCACTTGCGATTTCGCCACCACGCCGGATGTCAGATGATGGGGAGGGTGGGTTCGAGGCCGAACTGGACGCGGCCGGCCTGTTCGTACCAGATCGGTTGGAGCACGATGTGATCGGGTGACGCCGTCGCCACCACTTCGTCTCCTCTGGCGTGACGCCGGCGGTCATAATGTGACGCATCGCCCGCCAACGCCCGACGGCGAGACGATCAACTCTCCGCTCTCGGCGCACTTCGGGCATCGCGTAACCCCTCTTGGAATGATGTTTCGGCGGAATCGGTGAAACGGTGTCGGGCCCTCGCGGGGGAGCTAGCGTCGAACAATGACGAAGTTGACCGACGCGCTCATCCCCGACCAAACGGGTCGCGTCGCCCTGATCACGGGAGCGAACAGCGGTATCGGTCTCGAGGCCGCTCGGATGCTTGCCTCGCGCGGCGCGCGGGTGGTGTTGGCGTGTCGGACCCGCGCCAAGGCAGATGCCGCACGGGAGTCGATCCTCGTCGACGCGCCGACGGCCGACGTATCGCTCCTCGACCTCGACCTCTCCTCGCTCGCCTCTGTCGCTGAGGCCGCGGCCGAGTTCAGCCGAAGCTTCGGTCGGCTCGACCTACTGGTGAACAACGCCGGTGTGATGGCCACGCCGTATCAATGCACCGTCGACGGTTTCGAGTTGCAGCTCGCGACGAACCACCTTGGCCACGTGGCCCTCACCGCACACCTGCTGCCGATGTTGCTCGCGACACGGCAGTCCCGGGTGGTCAACGTGAGCAGTCTCGCTCACAAGATGGGCAAGATCGACTTCGACGATCTCCAGTCGGAATGCCGCTACCGGGCGTGGGGCGCGTACGGGCAGAGCAAGCTCGCCAACCTCTTGTTCACCTTCGAGTTGCAGCGGCGGCTCGAAGAAGTCGGAGCAGACACGATCGCAGTGGCCGCGCATCCCGGCATTTCCGACACCAACCTCGCCGGATCAACCGGCGGTATGGCCGGCCGGTTGATGATCCTCACCCAGCCGTTCGCGAAACTGTTCTCGCAGAACGCTCACGCCGGTGCGCTGCCCACGGTTCGGGCCGCGACCGACCCCGCAGTCCGCGGCGGTGAGTACTACGGACCCGACGGTTTCATGGAACAACGGGGCACTCCGAAACGGGTGGAGCCGAACGCTTCTGCCCGGGATGCATCGATCGCAAAGCGGCTTTGGGAGGTCTCCGTCGAGCTGACAGGAGTCCCGTTCGCGTCTCTCGACGCACCGTCCTGACACGGCCACCCGGACCCGTCAACCTCAGCTTGCAGAAACACCACCTGACGGCTTGCTGCAGCGTCAGCGCATGGCGTTAACCAACGAGTGCGCCACAGCGATGGCACCGTTCCTTGCGAAGCAGTTCAGTGGGGATCGATCACGCGTGCCTCCTGAATCGATTTGGGTTCGGCAAGACGGACGTGCTCGGCGGACGAGGGGTGGACCTGAGAGAAGGCGGATCGACCGTCGATCTTCGGCAAATCGATCATGTGATGTTCGCAGAATGACCATGAGCCATCCGGCAAACCGACCATGCGTGATATCTCCGTTCGGCAATTCTTGACGCATTGGGAGACAGCGGACCGAACATGTGCGCCACGGCCGGCAGACCGAGGATCTCGGCGGCGAGCGGCCCGGCGAGCGCGGATGCCTCGAAGAGCACGACGTCCGGTGCGAAATCGTGGCCGTGACGCACGACGTCGTCGATCACCGCGTCGACACCGATCTCACCGAATTTCGCGGCAGGAAGTAGTGCAGGATGCGTTCCGGCGCGAGCCCGTCACCAGGCATGCCGCGGAGACGCCCGGTGAGACGCGCCATCCACTCGCCTTGACTTCGCCCAGCGAGCGCGAAGCGCGCCCCCGTCTTCTCGACGATTGCTTCGGCGTTGGGCCCCGATGCCACGAGCACGGCGTCACCTTGGGCGACTAGCGCACCGATGATCGGCACCAACGGACTGACGTGACCGGCACCCTCTGTGGACACGACGAGCACCTTCACTCGGGGCACGCTACTCGTGGCGAGCGCGTCGACCGTGAAGTTGTGCAACTCGATGAAGCGGGCCACGGCGCCCACCAGTTCCGTCACCACGCGCAACGCCGGTGTTCCCACATCGGACGCAGCTGTCACTACACGCAGGACAGGCGTGCCCGTCGGGTTGTCGCCGACTCAGTTGCGGACGGCCGAATTCCCGGGTGATGAAAACATCGAACACCATATTGGTGTAGAGCGTGTAGAGTTGGTGCATGGCGAGAACGAACATTGACCTCGACGAAGAGCTGCTCCGTCGGGTGATGAAGCGCTACGGGGTGCACACGAAGACGGAGGCGGTCGATCTCGCCCTCCGCCAAGCGGGGGGCCAGCCGATGACGATCGCCGAGGCACTTGCCATGCGGGGTGCTCACGCAATCGACGATGTCGTCGACGCTCCGCCGTCGTGATCCTGGTTGACACCTCGGCATGGATCGAGTTCGACCGAGCAACTGGCTCATCGGTTGACGCAGCGTTGACTGCGATGATCGGTGAGGGAGGAGCCTCTCTTGCGGTCACGGAGCCGGTTCTGATGGAGGTGCTGGCCGGGGCAAAGACCGAAAAACGTCACGATGATCTTCGGCGGCTGCTGTTGTCCTTCGAGTGGATTCCTTGTGATCCACTCGCCGATTTCGAGGGTGCCGCCCGCCTATACCGGGCGTGTCGGGCCCGCGGCGTCACGCCTCGGGGAGTCATCGACTGCATGATTTCCTCCATCGCGATCCGCACGTCGAGCAGCGTGCTGGCCTTCGACGGTGACTTCGAGCAGATCAGCCGAATCGCGCCGCTTCGACTCGAATGATCGGTGCAGAGACCGAACCTGAGGCCCGCCGGCAACAGCGCAGGCACACCGCTTGGCGTCTTGTCGCAGCGTCAGCGCATGGCGTGGTCGAGAACGAGGCAGAAGGGGTGGCCGACGGGGTCGAGGTAGACCCTGAACGTGGTTCCGGGCTGGTACCCGGCTTTGATCGCGCCGAGCGCGAGAACCGCATCCTCGGCGACGTCGAGGTCCAACACGTGAACATCGACGTGAGCCTGCTGGGGAAGCGTCGAGCCCGGCCACATCGGCGCCACGTAGTCGTCGACCCGCTGGAACGCCAAGGTCGGACCGTCGCTCACGAGCTCGATCCAGTCGTCGTCGCCGTCGTCCCCGCCAACTGGTAAACCCGTAAGCGCGCTGTAGAACGCGGCAAGGGCGCGATGGTCGGGGCAGTCGATCGCCATCACGGCAAGGCGTCCAATTCCAGGCATCGACGCAACGTAGCAACACTGCGACAGCGCGACTGTTGCTGCGCGGAACGGGGGTCAGGATCCGGTGGTGATCAGGTGCCAGCCGTGGTCGCCGTATCCAACGTGATTGGCGACGCGGCGCGAGGCCTCGTTGTCGGGTGCATGGAGATACAACGCGACCGCGTCCTGCGAGTGGATGGTACGAGTGGCCTGCGCCACGAGTCGCCGAGCAAGACCCCGTTCCTGGTGCGCTGCGGACGTCACGACGGCGATCTCGTGTGCGTGTCGGTCATGGCGCTTGATGCCGACGGCGGCGGCGTGTTCGCCGTGGACCGTGGCGACGAGCACACCGCCGTTGAAAGGGCGCAGCCAGTCCGGGACGGAACCCCCGTGGGGCACCCACACCCCTGCATCGTCGAAGTCGGCGACGGGATCATCGGCCCCGCACCAGCGGTAGTCCAGCGCCTGCCAGCGCTCCGATGGCAGAGCGGCTCGCATCCAACGGTCGTTGGCGTGAGCGGTGGCGATGCGCGGTGCGTGCTTGAGCAGAGGCCTCGGGACCGAGAGCACCGAGCCTGACGGGGTATCGAGGCGCATCGCCGTGACGATCGTCCCGTCCCAGCTCGGCCGGTGGCGTTCGGCGCTGGTCGTGATGCGAACGTGTCCGTCGGGCGGTGGCCACGATCCCAGGCTCGCACGGAGATGGTCGGTCAACTGCGGGGGGAGAGCGACGGAGCGGTCCGGCGCGAAGGTTGGTGTGATGCAGGTGGGCATGGCTGGTTTCCTAACGGTGAAGGTGTGGACAGGATGATTGGATGCGGGTCGTAACGCGGGCGGACTGGCGGCGAGTGTCCACCACCTCCGGCGTGCGATCGTGGCCTGGTCCATGTGCTGCGCTCCTCTCGGTGGTCACCGACTGTTCGGTCAGTGAAAGAGAGCGTGCGGCTAAGGGGTGCCCGGGGGCATCGTACGAACCCCCTCATTCGTCGGCCGAGTTTCCCCGTCGCGCGGAGCGTGCGATCGTGGCCGTCGAAGAGGGATGGTGTCGGGCATCGGCTTCGGCGGACGCCGTGATCGGTGGGCGTCGCCCCGAATGCTGTCGACTCCCCGCCTCGACGCGGCGCGCGAAGCGCCTACGGGGTCAGCGAGCTCGGAGATGTTCCTTCACGATGCGGTCAACGAGAGCGTCGATCGTCGCGTCTGGTCGATACCCATCGTCCACACGCGTTCTCACGAGAGGCCACGTCCGCCTGATGCCTTCTTCCAGCGAGACCTCACATCGCCAATCGCCCGCGAGACGTTGGATCTTCTGCGTGTCGAAGATCATCGAATTGGACTTGTCGCCGAGGAGAGGACCCTCCCATGACGGGTCGTAGTCCACGAGCGTCTTCGACAGGACGTGACACACCCGGGCCTCGAGTCCACTGACGTTCTCGATCGTCCTCATGATGGCGTTCCAGGTGTGGCCAACACGATCGGTGATGTGTATGCATTCGCCGATCGCCGCGCGGTTTCCGCAGATTCGGACGAATGCCCGCGCGAAATCGTCGGCGTGAGTCAACGTCCATACCGATTCGCCGTCACCGTGCACAATGGCGGGCTTCCCGTTCAGGAGTCGCCAGGCGAGATGGTCGCCGTGGACAACGGTGCTGGGCAGTCGCTCGCGATAGGTGTGGCTCGGACGAACGATCGTCACCAGCAACCGGCCTGAACGATGAGCTTCCAGCAGACGGGTTTCGCACTCGGCCTTGCTGCGGCTGTAGGCCCAGAAGGGATTGCCCAACGGCGTGTCCTCGACGATGAGCGGCGTGGGAATCGGCTTCACGTAGGCCGATGCTGTTGATATGAACACGTACTGACCACAACGACCGGCGAACGTCTCGATGTCACGCTCGACGTGTTCCGGACTGAAGGCCAGGAACTGACAGACCACATCGAATTCACCTGACGCCAGCGTCGCATAGGTGGCGGGATCCGTGAAGTCACCGACGATCTGTTCGACCCCCAGCAGATCCGCGTCGAATCTCCTGCCGCGGTTGAAGACGGTCACCTCGTGACCGGCGCGCTTCGCCGCTTCGACGCAAGCGAGGGAGATCTCACCCGTCCCGCCGATATAGAGGACGCGCACGGTTACGGTCCGTCGGGCGACACTTCGCCCGTCACCACGCGGGCACCGCCGGGAAGGTGGGCGCCGAGAAAGTGGTTCACCCGCTCCGGGTCGTCGATGAATCGGACGTTGCGGTCGATCCCATGCAGGTTCGGAGCGCCTTCGAAGACCTCACGGACATTGGATTGAAAGACGAGGCGACCGTCGTCCAACGTGCCGTCATCCATGAGTCTCATTGTCGGGTCGTTCGCGCATCGAGCGGCGACGTCAGGATCCAGGTCCTGGATGTAAACGCCGCGCCAGTGCTTGCTCTTCTCGGCGTGGTACGTCGCCGCGATCATCGCACGTGCCTTGTCCGCGGGGTTCGGCACCCCGCGATGCCACATCCTCGGGTCCCGGAAGCACACGCTGCGCGCCGGAATGGTCATCCTTGCGGAGGGGGACCACTTCTCGATGAGTTCCCGATGGTCGCCCAGCCGGTTGGTGCTCCAGCCGGCCACCGCAGTTTCCCTGTGTGTGCCGGGATAGATCTCCGTCGCACCGTTCGCTTCGGTGATCTCATCGAGTGCGATCGAGCAACTCAGGGTGGTCGTTGGAGGCGGCCAGGGTTGTCCGTCGCCACGCGCGTCGTCTGGTGTCTTCCACGAGAACGGTCGATCGAAATGCAGTGGCTGATACGCGCTGCCTGGACAGTTCACATTGCCGTTGTAGAACCCGAGCCACGCGCCCCGCCCGAGCACCCCTGCGACGACGCATTCGATCAACGGATTGGCGACCAGTTCCGTCGTCACGTAGGGCGCATAGCGCCGGAGCCCGAGCTGCAGATGGCCTTCGGCCGTGTTCCTCTCGTGCTGGGTCGGCTGTCCGGTGGCCCGGATGCGTTCCACGTCTTCGAGGACGGCCTCGGAGAGAAGATCGGAGGTCTCTTGCGGGATCAGCTGCTCGACAACGGCATAGCCCACAGTGTCGATGTCGCGAAGGATCGCCGCCAACGTGTCGGAGGAGAGAACGCCCGAGTCCCGCTCGCTGTCGGAGATGTGATGTGACACGTGAGTTCCTCTCTGCGACGGATGGCGGTCGGCAGGCTGTGACGGACCAGGGTAACGACATTTGTGAGCCGGGGGCCGGCCGCCCGAGCTCAGAGAAGCCGAAGCACGGCCGAGTTCCGTTCGATTCGCCGGTCGGTTGGCCGACGGCGTGGGGTGACGCCCAGACTGAGGGAGTGATTCGGCTCGTCCATCTCGTCCGCCGCCGTCCTGACCTCGATGCCGCAACGTTCGGCGCGACGTTGCTCGATGACCACGGCCCGCTGCTGGCGTCGTTGCGTTCGGCGCTGGGCATCGTCCGGGCGACGATCGCCGTTCGCACGGGTGACCCGGCCGACGAGCGCATGGCCCAGGCGCGTGGCGGCATGGAGACGCCGTATGACGCGGTGATCGAGGTGTGGATCCGCAGCGAGGCAGAGCTGCTCGATCGGCTCGGGACGGAGCGAGGGCGCAGCGCGTCATCCGGGCTCGTTGCAAGCGAGCGCAGCTTCTCGGACCTGGCCACCTCCCCGATGTGGCTGGCCCACGAGTACCCGCAGGTGAACCCGACGCCGGAGTCGATCGTCGCCCATCCAAACAGCGGGCTCGCCAAGCTCCACTTCCCGCTCCGTCACGTTCACGCGATGACGCCGACCGACGCACAGACCTACTGGCACACGATGCACGGCCCACTGATTCGCTCGATGGCGCCCGGGATGGGGATCCTGCGTTATCAGCAGGTGCACCGGTTCCCGTCGAGCATCGAGACGATGATGCGCGCCGATCGGGGCGTGACCGTCGATCCCTACCTCGGCCATGCCGAGGTGTGGAGTGATCGAGGTGCGACCCGATCGGGTGAGGTGGCGGCGCGGGGAGGTCGTCGGGCGATCGAGGACGAGGCCCACTTCATCGACTTCCGACGCTCAGCCCTCTGGTTTGGCACGGAGCATTTGCTCATCGACGGTCACCTCTGAAGGTTGACATCCGCAGTTCGCTAACGTCACCGACATGAGGGGTCTCGAAGGCAAGGTCGCATTGGTCACCGGTGCAGCGCGGAAGCGAGGAATCGGTCGAGCTATCGCGCTTCGACTCGCCGAGGAAGGCTGCGACGTGGTGGTCACCGGCTTGCGGCGTGATCCTGCGAGCTTCCCCGCTCACGAACGGGCCGAGGGCTGGTTGGGCATCGCCTCGGTGGCCGAGGAGATCCGGGGGATGGGCCGCCGTTCGCTCGCCGTCGATGGTGATGTAGCGGCTGCGGGAGAGGTCGAGTCGATGATTGCCGCAGTCGTCGCCGAGTTCGGCCGCATCGATGTGCTGGTGAACAACGCCGCCCTTCCCAGTGACGCGGGCGCCGCGCCGATCCTCGATGGCGACGACGCGAACTGGTTCCGCACTGTCGATGTGAACCTCAACGGTCTCTA
>JANPDB010000479.1:0-2607 GCA_031431255.1 Acidimicrobiia bacterium
ATCTTCGACATCGAGTCGTACAAATTGCCTCGTCCATCGGACGTGGTCCGTGACATCTTCACGAACCGGTCCGCTTACTGGTACGACGCCTGGCCGACCATCGCTGTTTCGATCGCGGGCTTCGCATTGGCGTTGGTCATCGCCTTCGCCATTGCATCGGTATGCGCGCATTCGGCCTTTCTGGAACGCGCAGTGTCGGCGGTAGCGATCGTCGTTCTCGTCACGCCGCTGTTCGCCTACGGAGCGGCGATCGTGCTGTGGGTCGGCTTCGGCTATCGCCCCATCGTCTTGATGGTCGCCATCGTGTGCTTCCCCCCGTTGCTGTTCAACGCGGTGTCTGGGCTTCGCGACATCGACCCGCTTGCCCACGAGCTCCTCCGCAGCGTGCACGCGTCGCGGTGGGAGATCTATCGGCGCCTCCGGGTGCCGAACGCGGTTCCGTCGCTGATCGCCGGCGCCAAAGTGTCGGCGGGGTTGTCGCTCGTGGGTGCAGTCATCGGTGAACCGTGGGCGTTCCTCGACCGTGGTCTCGGTGTGCTTATTCGCAAAGCGGCGGCGGCTGGTACGGTGGGCGGACCCCTGCTGTGGGGCAGCATCTTCGTGCTCGGTTTGATCGGTTCGTTCGCCTACTTGGCGATCTCGGGAATCGAAAGGATCGCGCTGCACTGGCACAGCGCATCGTCGGCTTCGGTCGGCGTTTCGTCATCACCCCGCTAGTCATCGCCATTCCTTTCCCTCAGGAGAACCATCGTGTTGTTTCGTCGTCCCACCCCTCTGTTCGTCGCGCTCGGCCTCAGTGCCGCGCTGGCACTCTCGCTGACACCTGCCGACGCTGCCACCAAGAAGGCCACCAAGGCGAAGGTGACCAAGACCACCAAAGCCCCGGCGTCCACGGCCGCGCCGAGTACTGCTGCACCTGCGCCCGCTCTGACGAACGCGGTGACCGTCGATGGCATCACCGCCGATCGATGCGCAGCCAACAAGAAGGCCGGCAAGATCACCTATCTCTCGGGCTTCGACTACGCCGCCACGGCGTCAATCGTGGAGATGATCGTGGCCGACGCCAAGGGCTATTTCGCCAAGATGTGCCTCGACGTCGACGTGAAGGCGAGCTTCTCCACCGCGAACTATGCGTTGGTGGCTGACAACAAGGCGCAGTTCTCGTCAGCCGGGTCCTACATCGAGCTCCTGAAGAGCACGCCCAAAGAAAAGTCCTTGGTGATGGCGTACGACCTCGGCAAGACAGCCATCGAGGGACTGATGGTGCGCGACGACGTCATCAAGGGATTGCGTGACCTTCGGGGCAAGACGATCGGCATGAAGGGCGACATCCCGCCCTCGATCGTGGCCATGCTCAACAAGGTCGGACTCAAGCGCGGTGTTGACTACAACGACAAACTCGTCGAGGGCTTCAACCCCATTGCCCACTTCCAGCTGCCGATCGACGCGCTGCCCGGCTACAAGTCGAACGAACCCGGTCAGCTCGATCGCGCCGGCTTCGCGTACAAGCTCTTTGATCCGTCCGCATACGACATCCCGGGTTCGTTCGGGATTATCTACACGAATGCGAAGTTCCTGAAAGAGAACCCGACTGCAGCACAGGACTTTGTGCGCGCCGCGCTCAAGGGCTACGCCGACGCGGCCGCGGACCCCGATGCCGCCGTCGACCTTGCGGTGAAGCGGATCAACGCCAACGGCAACCGCAACTTCCTCTCGCCCGACGGCGAGCGCTTCCGCTGGAAGATCGAGTCGAAGGTGGTTGCGAGTTCCACGCCGGCGGGCACCGCCATCGGACTCATCATCCCGAAGATGCTCCAGGAGCAGGTCGACGACTACGCCGACGCGGGCGTGTTCGCGCCGGCCCCCAAGCCCCAGATCGCCGGCTCCTATGACGACACCCTCGTCAAGTCCGTCATCGGCCCCGACAACCAGGTGATCTGGCCCAAGAAGTAGGCGCGTTGGGAGAGAGGTTGCCCCCAGATATGGGGGCTAAACACCTCCCAACACGCTTGGGAGGTGTTTAGCCGCACTCAGCAGGGTGGTGGCGCGTCGGGCCTGGGCGGTAGGGTCCCCGCCCATCCCGACCTGCACCCCGACCGGAGCCCCGCCATGCATGATCGTCTCGCCGCGCTGTTCGACCTGACGGGACGGTGCGCCATCGTGACCGGTGGCTCACGCGGGCTCGGCCGGGCGATGGCGATCGGCCTCGCCGACGCTGGAGCGTCGGTGATCGTCGCCAGCCGCAAGCTTGATGCCTGCGAGGCCCTCGTTGCCGAGATCCGGTCCAGCGGTGGCGACGCCGCCGCCGTCAGCGTGAACATGAGCGACCCTGACGCGCCGCGCACCATCGTCGAGGGCGCGCTTGCGGCCTTCGGGCGGATCGACATCGTCATCAACAACGCTGCGACCGTGCTCGACCGTGCCCTGGAGAACCTCGACGCAAGCGCGTTCGTCGGCGCGTTCAGCACCAACCTTCTGGCACCCATGCTCCTGGTCCGCGAAGCGCGACCGCACCTTGCGGCATCGGGACACGGGGCGGTCGTGAACATCGTGAGCATCGCCATGGACGGGTCCTCGCCCGGTCGCTACCTCTATCCTCCCGTGAAG
>JANPDB010000480.1:0-5838 GCA_031431255.1 Acidimicrobiia bacterium
CATCACCACCACCGGCGACAGCTACCGCCTCAAACACCGCACAGGAGGCCAAAACTAGAAACCCCACAACCCACCACGAACAAGCCAGCCGCGAGGACTTTCACGTGGCCACCACCGAAGACAACAACTTGGCCGTTGACAGCACGTCGGGTCGCCGTGCGTGGCGTGTACCGCACCGTCGGGTGCGATCACCACGGAGGATCCCCGATGGACACTCTCCACATATCCACTGCGCGTGACCTCGACGAGGATCGGTTCCAGTTCGCGCGACTCGCCTGTGCTCACCGCGGTGACGCTACCCCGACGCTCAGCGTCGACCGAGCGGCGGTGGAGAACCACTTGTGAACGGACCGGCGCGGTGGCTTGGCCGGGCGTGACGGTGCGGCGTGCCACGGTGCCTGCCTATGATGGACACCCTCGGGGACGTAGCTCAGTTGGCAGAGCGCTTCGTTCGCAATGAAGAGGTCGTGGGTTCGACTCCCATCGTCTCCACCCCTGTGATGTCGCGAGACGTCGGAAATTGATGGACCCCCGTTCGCGGGGCTCCTTCTTTTCTTGGGCCGTAGGGGCGTGTTGGTCCCAGCCGACGATGACGACGAGCGCTGGACTTCTACCGTGCTCTTGGGGCGGTTCACCCGCGTCCGTCATGATCTTCGGTTTCGGTCCGGATTGATCAGGGGTTCGTCCTGGAGCCGGGCATGAGCCGGTAGACGATGATCGACGCAGTGACCGCGATAGCAGAGCCGACCAGCGTGGCCAGATGCATTCCCGAGACGTACGCGTGCCGTGCGGCGAAGACGAGCGCCTTGCCTTCGGGTCCGGTGATGCTGTGACCGGCGTTGACGGCCGCCGACACGCTGCGGCCCGCTGGTTCCTTCACCTTCGCCGGGAGCGACGCCAGCAGGGGAGCGATGCGCGAGGAGTAGCGCGAGGCCACGATGCTGCCGAGCACCGCCACGCCGAGCGCGCCGCCCAGCTCCCGAGTGGTGTCGTTCATGGCGGACCCGACGCCGGCCTTTCGGGCCGGCACCGCCGACATGATCGACGTGGTCATCGGCGAGACGATGAGCGCCATGCCCGATGACATCAGCAGCATGCGGGGGAGTAGTGCCCAGTAGTTGATGGTGACACCGACCCTGGACATGGCCAGCTGGCCGAGCGACACCAGCAGCAGGCCGGTGGCTACCACCTTGTTGGCACCGAAGCGCTCCACCAGCATCGGGCTGCGCGGTGCGATGAGGATGATGCTGAAGGCGAATGGGGTCTGCGCCACGCCGGCGAGGAGCGCGCCATACCCGAGCACCGCCTGGAAGTACTGGGCTAGGAGGAAGAACGTGCCGAACATGGCGAAGTACACGAGCGTGATGCCACCGGCGGCGACGCTGAAGCGGGGATCGCGGAACAGGTTGAGGTCCAGCATCGGCTCGTCCACGCGGTGCTCCCACCACAGGAACAGTGCGAGGGTCACGAACGCCGCCGCGAACCACGCCAGGCTGTGGGCGCTCAGCCACCCGTTGGATGGCGCTTCGATGATGGCGAACACCAGCGCGCCGAGGCCGCCGATGGACAGCAGCGCGCCCACCGGGTCGAGCCTGCCCTGCTCGGGGTCGCGTGTCTTGGGGAGCAAGATGTATCCGCCGACCAGCGCGACCGATACGACGGGGACGTTGACCAGGAAGACCGAGCCCCACCAGAAGTGCTCGAGCAGGAACCCGCTGATGACCGGACCGAACGCCGCACCCGCGAACGAGATGGCGGACCAGATCGCGATAGCCCTGGCCCGCTCGGCCGGCGCGAAGACGTTGGCGAGGATCGAGAGCGTGGCTGGCATGACGAACGCCGCGCCGAAACCCATGATGATGCGGCCGGTGATCGTGGCCCAGGCGTGCGGCGTGAAGGCCGCGATCAGGGTGCCGCCGAGGAAGACGAGGAGGCCGAACTGCAGAGCGCCCTTTCGGCCGAAGCGATCCCCCAGTGCTCCGGCCGACAGGAGCAGGCCGGCGAACACCAGCGCGTAGCCGTCGACGATCCACTGCAGCTGGCTGGTGGAGGCACCCAGTGCCCTCGACAGGGTGGGCAGTGCGACGTTGAGCGAGGTGTTGCCGACGATGACCGTCATGAGGCTTGTACACAGCACGGCGAGGATCCACCATCGTCTGGCGTGCACGGCGTCGCTCAGGGGGACACCGTCGGCGATGCCGCGGGGCGCTGTGGCAGTCACCCGGAGAGTTTGCCCCACAGTTCCGCTCAACCCAACTCACACCGACCTGAACCGCCCGGCCGGCCCCGAGCCGAGGAAGGCTTCGCCGGTTGCGGCCACCGGGTCGGGGTCGGCGGTCGCTGGGTGATGGCCAACGGCTCGTCTTGTATTCGTACGCGGCCAAACCCGACTCCTTTGTCGGAAGCGTGCAGATCTAAGGGAGTCCCTCTGATGCGGACTCGCACCCCTTAGGCCCATCGTGATCTCGTCGCCACCTACGCGATCACTGAACCCGAAGGAGTCACCATGCACGGCCGACCGAAGATCGAGTCGCCCAGCCCGGTCCATGCCAGCCATCCCGACCGCTGGCCGATGCACCACGTCACCTCCCATCAGCCATGAGGGGACGAACGCAGGCCCCTCGACGATGCGGGCGATCATCCAACAGCAGTACGGCACGGCCGACGTCCTCTCGCTTGCGGTGATCGGGCGGCCCACAATCGGCACGGGTGAAGTACTAATCCAAGTGCGAGCCGCCGGTCTCGATCGAGGCACCTGGCACCTCATGGCAGGCCTGCCCTACGCCGTGCGGCCTGTTGCCGGTCTCCGCGCGCCGAAGCAACGCGTACCCGGATTTGATGTCTCGGGAGTCGTAACGGCCGTCGGCGCGGCAGTCACCCGCTTCCAGCCGGGCGATGAGGTGTTCGGCGTCGCCAAGGGTTCCTTCGCCGAGTTCGCCCCCGCCCGCGAAGACAAACTGGCGCTCAAGCCACCGACGCTCACGTTCGAACAGGCCGCGGCGATGCCGATCTCCGGGCTCACCGCCCTGCGGGGCCTCGAAACCGTCGCCAATGTGGTCCCCGGCCAGCACGTTCTGGTCATCGGTGCGTCAGGTGGTGTTGGCAGCCACGCCGTGCAGATCGCCATGGCACTCGGCGCCCAAGTCACCGGCGTGTGCAGCACCAAGAAGGTCGAGCTCGTGCGATCGCTCGGCGCCGACCACGTAATCGATTACACCACTGAAGACTTCGCCGCCGGCGCCATCCGCTACGACGTGATCCTCGACATCGGCGGAAACGCGTCGATCGCCCGCCTGCGCCGGGCCCTCACCCCTCGGGGCACGCTCGTCATCACCGGCGGCGAAGACTCCGGCAAGTGGTTCGGCGTCGGGCGGCGACTCCGCGCCATGGTCATCTCGCCGTTCGTACGCCAACGATTGACGTCGTTCCTCAACAAGGAGCACTACATCGGACTCGAGCGGCTCGCCGGCTTCGTCACCAACGGCCAACTCGTACCGGCCGTGGGCGCAACCTACCCGTTAGCCGATATGCCTGACGCGATGCGCGGCCTCATAGCCGGCAAAGCGTTCGGCAAGCTCGTCATCGTGCCTTGAGATCTCCAACGGACGACGGGCCGCCGCCGAGTCCGCGAACGGTGCCGGTCGTTCCGGTTCCTACTTCGCCGAGGCGGATCTTTGCGGCCCAGCGGCCGTCAGACCGTTGGAAGACGGACCTGTCGCCTCGGTTGCGTCGCTTGCCCGCGGTCTTCGTCGCCATCGTTGGGTCATCCGGAATTGTCGGCGCGCTTACTTGACACCAGAACTGACACGTATCGCAGCGTCTTCCCCGTGCTTCGCAAGGGCCCTTCTGACTTGGTTCGCTGACCGACTGGGGCGATAGGGTTCGGCATGAGGAAGACAGCACGTGCCATTGCTCTCGTCGCCGCGCTTGCGTTGCCGTTGGCGTCCGTAACTCCGGCCGAGGCGGCTACGCCGAAGCGCGGGCAGTTCTGCAAGAAGGCGGATGCCGGTAAGCGGCGCTCTGGGCTCGTCTGCACGAAGGACGGGTCCCGGTACCGCTGGCGCTGACGAAGTACACCGCAGCCCGCCCGGTAGGTGGGCGGTATGTTGATTCGGGTGGATCGGATCAGCATGCGCGCTGCCGTCCCCTTGGCGTTAGCGCTGACTCTCGGAACGCTCCAGGATGCACGTGGTGCGAGGGCTGCGACAGTGGCCGCCGGTGCTGATGACGTGGCCGCGCTGGATCTGTTGGGGAAGGTGCCCGTCATGTTGGAGCATCGCGGCGGGTATGACCGGGGGATGTTCCCGGGGTGGGTTGACGCCGACCGGGACGGATGCGACACGCGGGCGGAGGTTCTGCGTCGTGAATCGAGGTCGCCGGTGCGCACCACCACGGTTCGTTGCACGGTCGTCTCTGGCGATTGGGTGAGTGCGTATGACGGTCTCGTGATCAGTGATCCGTCACGGCTCGAGATCGATCACGTGGTTGGAGCTGCCCCGGTTTGACGGACACCATCTGTAAGGGTTTGAGGACCCTGAAAGTGAGTGTCAATCATGTCTTCATTGAAGAAGCCGGCGCCGCCGGTGAAGAAGTCTCAACCGCCGTTGTCGAAGCGGCCACGTCGTAAGTTCACAGAGGAGTTCAAGGCCGAAGCTGTCCGGATGGTCGAGGAGTCCGGCGGGCAGATCGGGCGGATCGCCCGTGAGCTCAACATCTATGACTCAACGCTTGGGAACTGGGTGCAGCAGTCCCGTGCGGTTGCTGCTGGTGCACCGACCGCGGAGGAACGCGCCGAGGTCCGTGAGTTGCGCCGTGAACTTGAGCGGGTCACCCGGGAGCGTGACATCTTGGGAAAAGCAGTCGCCTACTTCTCGGCATCTCACCCGAAGAACGTGTGACAGCGGTGTACACGTTCATCGCCGAGGAGCAGGCCACCGAAACGAGCGACTGGACGGTCGCGGAGATGTGCAGGGTGCTTGAAGTAGCCCGGTCCGGTTACTACGACTGGGTCGACCGTCAACCCTCTGACCGTGAGATCAGCGACCGGCAACTGTGTTTCGAGATCGAAACGATCTGGGAATGTTCGGGCCGGACCTACGGGGTCCCGCGGATGCACGCGTGGTTGCATCAGCAAGGCTTCAACCCTGCACGCAAACGGGTTGCTCGCCTGATGCGACGTCTCGGGATCGAGGGGGAATCAGGTCGGGCGAGGGTTCGCACAACGATCGTGGACCGTGGCGCTACCGCGGCCGCCGATCTCGTCGGCCGGGACTTCAACCCCAACGCGCCCGACGTGGCGTGGTGCGGTGACATCACCTATCTCCGCACCGCCGAAGGCTGGCTGTTCTTGGCCACGGTGATCGACCTGTTCTCCCGTCGGGTGATCGGCTGGTCCATCGCAACTCATATGCGCACAGATCTTGTCGCCGACGCCCTGCGGATGGCCGTCGCCGCTCGGGGCGGCAACGTGGCCGGGGTGATCTTCCACTCCGACCGCGGGTCGCAATACACCTCAGCCCAGTTCGCCCAGCTGTGCGACGAGTTCGGTGTGCGCCAATCGATGGGTGAGACCGGGATTTGCTTCGATAACGCCGTCGCTGAAGCGTTCTTCGCCACCCTGAAACGAGAGATGTACTACCGCCAGACTTGGGCCACCCGGGCCGACGCCCGCCGGGCCGTGATCCGCTGGATCGAGACCTGGTTCAACCCCCGCCGACTCCACACCACCAACGGTTTCCGCTCACCCGCGCAAAAGGAGGCCGACTGGTACCGTCAAGACCGAGCCACCATCCGCATCGCCGCATAAGCCCCCTGTCCGATCAACCGGGGCAACTCCAG
>JANPDB010000481.1:0-1935 GCA_031431255.1 Acidimicrobiia bacterium
CGCTACACCCTGAAGATCGGCTACTCGATCGGCGTCAAGGGCAAGATCGGTATCGGCGTCGGTTACACCTACCGGTCGGCCGGCATCTTCTACGAGAACGACTTCGGCATGAAATACAACAAGCCGCTCAACATGCGCAGCCTCGTGGCCAGTCTCGGTCCGGGTGCCGAAGCGAAGATCAAGGGAGGGAAGGAACTGGCGAGCGTCGGCGCTGTCGGCCTCGATGGCAGTGGTTCGATCTCCACGGTGAGCTACTGGGAACCGTCGGATTGGGAGACCGACTTCACCGTCACCAAGGTCGCCGGTGGTGCGCAGGCCGGACTGAAGTTCGAGGCGAAGCTCCTCGAGGTGGTTCGCGTGACGTCGGACAAACACGGTCCTCAGTTGTTCAACCTGATGGAGGGCCAAACAGTCGCCACCGAAGCAAGCGGAGAGCTGGGCGTCGGGGTGGGTGCCGGCGTGGATCTCGAGAAGGGGAAGATGGTCGGCGGCGACGACGTCGGCAAGGTGACCGTCGAAACACCCGCCATCGAAAAGGCCAAGGAGATCGCCCAGAAGAACGGCCTCGTCGCTCCGGACAAGCCCGGCAAGCAATTCATGGTGATCGGAGCGACCGTGCTCACGTTCGACACGGGCAATTCGTTCCCGATCGGCAACGATCAGACCGTCGTCCTTCCGAAATTCGCCGCATTCATCAACGCGTGGGCCCAGAAGAATCCGGGCGGCACGTTGAAAGTCGACATCGTCGGGTCCTCGAGTCCACGCTGGCGACATCCCAAGAAAGGCCAAATCGCCGACAACCTCAATCAGCAGCTCTCGCAGACGCGTGCTGACGTCGTGAAGGAGCTTCTGAACGGCTACCTTGCCGAGCTGAACGGCGTGTCGTGCGAGGTCACTACGGTCGGATGCCCCGGTCCCGTCATGAACATGGACGATGCGCAGGCGAAGGGGCGCGGCAGTCTCAACGCCAAGGCCGAAGGCGCCGATCCCGACGCGAATGATGCGAAATACCGGACTGTCTCGCTGACGGCATCCGGGAAAGAGGCGGACGAGGGACCGTGAACCTCAGGCTTCCTCTTACAGGGGTTTCGGACGCTTTCGCTGGAACTGCACTTCGGCGAATGCGACACCTCCGCCGGTCCCATAGACCGATCTCACTTGGAACTGGATCGACGTCACGCCCCGCGCTTTGAGGCCTACGGTCTTGAAGCCCGGCTTGTCGTCGAAGCGCACCTGCTTCGTCGGCTCACATCGTGACGCGCAGGCGATGACGAGTTGCACTTCGCGCGGACGCGGTGAGCCGGCAACGTCCGAACCGCCGTTTCCGGGAGCAATGCGGATGCGCTCGAGGTCGACCGGTTCGGGAAAGGTGACCGTGAAGCCCTGATCGACACCGTCGGCTGTAGGTGCCGACGTCCAGGCCGTCTCGAGGTTGTCGTCGACGAGGAACATACCGCCCTCAGCTGTCGACGTCGTCGTGAGCGACGGGGCCGGAAGCGTTTCGAAGTCATCACCGAGCTTGCGCTTCTGGAAGAACTCCATCTCCGTGATCGCCACGCCTTTGCCCTTGCCCTCGGCCGCGGGATAGACAGCCGTGATCACGAACTCGACCGTTGAAACCTCCTTGCCCTTCACATCGAGGGTCTGCGGTTGGTCGATGTCCTTCACCGCGACGATCTTGGCGTTCTCCGGATCGCCATTCACCGTCACTCTGATCTCGCTGGGCCGAGGTTGGCTCACGAAGCCAGTTCCAGGTTCGGTGCTGCCCGACACGCCGGAGGTCATCAGCATCTTCCCGAGATCGAACGGCTTGTCGAACTTCACCGTGACCTTGCTGCCCACTCCTCCAGTGGGGCTCGGCGCGGCCGACCAGAAGGTGTTGTTGCCGTTGTCGATCAACAGTCCGGCGGCGTGATCCGGCGACGAGGATGTGGC
>JANPDB010000482.1:0-9145 GCA_031431255.1 Acidimicrobiia bacterium
CCCTGGCGCTGGCGCTGGCGGTGGCTCCGAGCCCGGTCTCGGCGGTACCGGGCTCCGACCTCGCCACCACCGTGATCGCACCGGCGACGCATCAAGTGAATGACGTCGGCCGCTACGAGGTCCGGGTGACCAACGTCGGCACCCAGCGCTCCGGAACAACCGTGAACGTCACCATCGATCTGCCGCGGACGAACACGTCGCCGACCGTCTCCGTCATGGGCACGTTGATCAGCGTGCCGGGCGGTTGCACCCGGGTCGGGACGCAGCTCCGCTGCACCCTCCCCCGGATCAACGCGAATGCATTCGCCCAGGTGTTCATCGACCTCCGCTTGCCCTACAGCGCCAATCCGATCGTCGTCTCGGCCACGGCAACAACGAGCAACGACGGGAATCCGACAAACAACACCGGATCCGTCAGCGCCAACCTCAGCTACTACGCGGTGGCCGTGAGCGCCCCGGTCGCCGTGTCGAACAGCCATTGCAGCGGCACGAACCTGTCGTCCTACTTCGAGTGCATCATCTCCCCAGGGTCGGTGAGCAGCCATCCCGCAACCTTCTTGCCGGGCGGGGCAATCGACCTGGGCGATCCGTCCTATGGCGGCACCTGGGCCGTGAACGGCACCGACCTCATCTTCGACTACACGGCGAACGGTCAGCCCGCCGGATCGTTCGTCGGGAAGGGCACCGCCGCGAACTGTTGGGAGGGGAAGATGACGTTCCCCGGCAGCACCTACATGGCGATGTACAAGGTCTGCTTCTGAGCCCCGGCGGTCACCTCACAAGGTGACCGGAACGACGGAACGGGACTCCGGCGGTGGCAGCGATGTGGCTGCCACCGCCATCGTCCGTTCCGGCCCTCACCCAGAGATCAGGTGATCCGACCCTTGCGCATGCCATGGAGGAATCCGGCAATCGATGCGAGCAGGAGCACTGCTGCGGCAAGGAAGGCGAGCGTTGCGGCCTGGCCGGCGCGCTCGCCGAATATGCTGAAGCCGTAGCTCGTCAGGAGGAGGCCTCGGAGTGTCTCGCCCTTGAAGAGCGTGTCCGTCTTGCCGGCCAGTGTCTTTGCCGCCACGTCCAGATCCTTGGAGGCCTGGGCCTCGGGATCAGCGGCGAGCGCCTTCTCGGCCGCGGCGCGGGCTGCCCGTGACTCGCCACTGGTCTGCGAATAGGTCTTTCCGCCGTTGACTGCCTTCACATGGAATCCGATGTACTCATTCGCGTAGCACTCTGCCTGCTTGCCCGACGTGAGCGGTTTGCCGGCATTCTTCACGAGGCAGGATGCCGACTTCTCCTCGTCGGACAGACCGGCCACCGGCGTGAAGTTGATCTGCTGGGCCGACATCTGATCGCGCACGTAGGACTTGGCGAAGTTCGCCTGGTTGCGGAGGACGAGGCCGAGCACCACGAGGAGCAGTGCCAAGAGCACTCCCACGATGCTGAAGATCAGGTCCAGCTTCTTTCGAGTCATTTCTTGGTTCCCCTGTGTATGGCACGAGCCGTGTGCTCGTCCGGCCGTCACCACGATGTCGATTGGGCCCGTCGATGCAGGAGTGCCGTGTGTCCCGGTCCCAGACGTCGAAGGTCCCGATACCCGGGCGGGTCAGTCGTACGCGCAGAGGTCGAACGGATGGTCGGCGGGGTCGGCGAGGTTGGCGATGCGTCCGTAGGGTTCGGTTCGGACAGGACCGACGAGCCGGGCCCCCAACATCTGCAAGCGGGTGAGCTCGCCGTCGAACTCCTCGACGGTGCAGCGGAGGTCGAGGTGGACCCGGGTCACGACGACAGCGCGGACCAGGGGCCGCTCTTCGTCATCGGTCCCCTGCAGACCGAGCCGCCGGTTGGCGTCGGCATCGGACAACACCAACCAGCGCCCGTCGTCTTCGTCCTCGGTGACGTGGAGATCCAACGCGCCACACCAGAACCTCGCCAGCGCGCGGGGATCGGCGCAGTTGAGTGTGACGAGGTCGAACTGAGTCGCCACGGCGCTGAGGGCTCGCCCGACGTCAGCCGGCGGCGACGCTGTGGGCGACGACCGGTCGGCGGAGCTTCCAGATGAAGCCATCGAAGAACACGTGCATACCGCCGACGGTGAGCAGCACGGTGTTGCCGATGTCGGCGTCGACCAGCTTCTGCACCGAGACGAGAGCGATCCCAACCAGGGCTACATAGACGACGACACACCCCGACGCCCGGAGGGGACTTCGCACGACCCGGCCGACGACGCCACCCGGCTGCGCCTGGGGACCGGAGTAGCGACGGCCGAGAGCGCCGTGGACGATCACGAAGTACTCCAGGGCGTGCGAGCCCACGTAGCCGATGAGGCCGACGACCGGATTGACGAGGATCACGGCGAACAGGAGCGCTGTGCCGAAGAGGTAGCGCCGCTTCGGGGTCCAGCCGATCCGCCCTAGTTGTCGCTCGCCGAGCCACCAGCGGGTCGTGGCCCAAACCACGAACATGCCGGCGACGATCACCGCCCCGACCGCCCACGGGCGCAGGGTCTGGAGTACCCGCACGCCCTCTTCGTTGGTCGCTCCGAGCTCGACGTTGTCGAGGAGGCGTGTTGTCCGTGGGTCGGCCGCCGCGAACGACAACGCGAACACCAGCCAACTGATCAGCATCGGTCGCTCCCGGGCCGGTCCTGTTTCGCCGGCCTTCCGGGCATAGATCCGCGAGATCCCGTAGCGCTGCATGAGGGTGTGCTCGGCGTTCCACAATCCGGCGATCACCGCCACCAGGGTGAGGCTGAACGAACGAGCCACGATGACCGCGCCGAGCAACACGAACGGGAACACGGTGAACACCCGCCGGGCGACGGCGAACTGCGCGGGGTCGCCGTAGATGAGACCGAGCGTGAGCGGCTGGTGCACCAACGAGGTCAGCAACGTCAGTGCGACGACCACGGCAAGCGCGGCCGGGGTTGAGTACGCCGCGGCGGCGGCCAGGCTGAACGGGAGCCACAGAAACGTGATGACGGCGTCCGTGCGGCGATCGTGGATCCAGTGAGCCGGTGCGATCCGGGGCGCTGGCGCAGTGAGGGGAGGAGCGGCTCCCGGCGAGGCAACGACGGACATTGCACACAAACGGTAGCCGCGAGCCGGCGCTCCGGCGCTTGCCACCCCCGGGGTCTGCAACGGACCGCCGACCTGGGTCGGGGGCGCGTAGAAGTCCCGGCCGATGTGGTCGCTCCTGTCATCTGCTGAGTAGGCTGGTCGCTCGTGTCTGTCGAAGCTCCCCCCGCTGCTGCGCCAGTTGATTCCATCGCCCAGCAGTATCTCGACGCCCTTCGGGCCGAGCTCGGCGACGGTGTGCTCGAGGGAGTCGTCCAACACCACGACGTCGTGGTGCGGGTGTCGCTCTCTTCGTGGATCGCCGCTCTGACGGCGGCCAAACACAAGCTCGGTCTCACCTATTTCTGCTTCCTTTCCGGCCTCGATTGGCTCGACTCGCCGCTCCAGACCACGAGATACGAAAACGTCTGGGGCTCCGTCGAAGACAACGCAGCCGACGATGAGGACGCAGCCCCCTCCGAGCCGGAACCGGTGCTGGCCGATGCCGGCTTCGTCACCGGCCTGGCCGGTGGTGACACCCGATTCCAGGTCTTCGCCCGGGTGTATTCGACCCAGACCCGCCGGGGCATGGTGATCAAGGCCGACCTCGACGAGAACGAACCCACGGTCCCGACCAGCACCGGTGTCTATGCCGGAGCCGACTGGCACGAGCGGGAAACCTGGGAGATGTACGGCTTCTGGTTCGAGGGACACCCCCACCTCGTCCATCTCTACCTTCCGATGGGGTTCGAGGGGTACCCGCTCCGCAAGGACTTTCCTCTTCTGGCGCGAGAAGTGAAACCGTGGCCGGGGCTGACCAACGTCGAGCCCATTGCCGGTGAAGCCGACGAGGAAGCGGCCGAGTGATGCCGGACCGGAGAACTATCGTGCTCGACGCCATGACTGAGCCCGGCCAATCCATCTCCCTGACGGCTGCTGGATCGACGACACCCGATCGCCGAATGCAAGGAGCGGGCGCGTGACCGCAACCATCGAACCGGGAACGGCCACCGCTGCGTTCAGCGCCAACAGCCCCGAACAGCTGAAGCAGGCCGCCTACATCGCCGCCCAGGCGTCGGACATGCGGGTCAACGTCGAGGTCGCCACCGACGACGGCATGACCGTCAACATCGGCCCCCAGCACCCGGCCACCCACGGCACCCTGCGCCTCATCGCCAAGCTCGACGGCGAACAGGTCATCAGCTGCGAGCCCTACATGGGCTATATGCACCGGGGCTACGAGAAGCTCACCGAAGTCCGCACCTATCCCCAGATCACGACCCTCGTGAACCGGATCGACTGGCTGTCGAGCTTCGCCAACGAGGTTCCCTTCATCCTCGCCGCCGAGCAGCTGATGGGCATCGAGGCTCCTCCCCGAGCGCAGTGGATCCGCACCTGCCTGTTCGAGATGGCCCGCATCGCCAACGTCGCCCTATTCCTCGGTGACATGGGTGTGCAGCTCGGCGCAATCACCCCCGTGTTCTTCGCCTTCCGCGACCGGGAGCACGTGCTCAACCTCATCGAAGCCGCCACCGGCGGACGCTTCCACCCGAACTACGACCGCATCGGCGGCCTCAAGGAAGACCTCCCGAAGGGATGGATCGCCGAGGCCAAGACCGTCATGAACAAGGTCCGCACCTTCTGCGACGAGCTCGAGCAGCTTCTCATGGGCAACCGGATCTTCCAGGAGCGGTGCCGTGGCGTAGGTGTGATCCCCGTCGACAAGGCGATGGACTTCGGGCTCTCCGGCGCCAACGCCCGCGCGTCGGGAATCGACTGGGACATACGACGCGATCAGCCGTCGCCGCTGGTGTGGAACAAGCTCGACTGGAACGTCATCACCCACCCCGATGGCGATTCGTTCGCCCGCTATTGGGTGCGCCTCCAGGAGACTCGCGAGGCCGCCAAGATGGTCGACCAGATGCTCGACGGCCTGCCGTCGGGGCCGATCATGGCGAAGGTCCCCCGGATCATCAAAGTGGCTGCCGGCGAAACCTATGTCGCCACGGAGAACCCCCTCGGCGAGATGGGCTACTACGTCGTGTCGAAGGGTGGTCTCGGACCATTCCGGGTGAAGATCCGCACGGCCAGTTTCAACAACATTTCGATCGTGCCGTGGATCATGAAGGGCGTGTTCGTGCCGGACATCATCACGATCCTGGCGTCGCTGTATTTCATCCTCGGCGACATCGACCGCTGAGCACCGACGGGACCATGGGAATGCTCGCGATCACGCTCGCCTACTGGCAGCAATCAATCATCAAGCTCATCGCCGTTCTGGTGGTGATTCCGGTCGGTGGACTGCTCCTCGGCTACACGTTTCTGCTGAAGATGATGGCCCACATGCAGTCGCGTCTCGGTCCAATGGAATCCGGTGGGTTCCATGGTTGGTTCCAGAACATCGGCGACGCCATCAAGTTCATTCAAAAAGAAGACATCATCCCGGCCAAGGCCGACAAGTGGGTGTTCTCACTTGCGCCCTACGTGGTCGTCATGTCCACCTTCCTCCTGTTCCTGGTCATCCCGGCCGGCCCGGACCTCGTGATCTCCGATCTCCAGGTCGGGGTGTTCTACGCCCTGGCGGTGTCGTCCATCGGTGTCCTGGGGGTGCTGATGGCCGGGTGGGCCTCGGCGAACAAGTACTCCCTCATGGGCTCGCTTCGCGCCGCCGGCCAGCTGATCGCCTACGAGCTCCCCATGGTCCTCGCCGTCGTCGGCGTGATCGTCCAGGCCGGCTCGATGAGCTTCACCACGATCGTCGAGAAGCAGCGCCAGTTCGAGATCTTTGGTTTGAACATCGCCGGCATGCCGTTTGTGGCCACCCAGTTCGTCGGGTTCGTGGTGTTCATGATCGCCACGCAGGCCGAGCTCACCCAGGCCCCATTCGACATGCCCGTCGCCGAGTCCGAACTCGTCACCGGCTACATGACGGAATACTCCGGGTTCCGGTTCCTGTCGTTCTTCCTCGGCGAGGTCGCGTCGACCTTCGCGTTCGCGGCGATCGCCGCCACTATGTACCTCGGCGGTTGGTACCTCCCGATGCCGGACCGGTGGATCGACAACAACATTGCCAACGTTCTCGGGCCCGGCATTCTTCTCGCCAAGATCATGTTCGTGTCCTTCCTGATCTTCTGGTTCCGGTTCTCCTACCCGAGGTTCCGTGAGGATCAACTGCAGGCGTTGGCCTGGAAGTATCTGATTCCGATCTCGCTGGCGAACATCGTTGCTACTGCCGTCCTGAAGGTGGCGTTCTGAATGGAACCTGTGATTGACATTCCGGCAACCGACAGCAAAGTGGCGGTCTAGGTCATGGCACTCCCGAAATCTGCGGCTCTCGACAAGGGCAAGGAGGTCTTCGATTCGCTGACCGGCGGCCTTCGGGTCACCATGAAGACCTTCCTGAAGGGTGCGGAGACCGTGCAGTACCCGCACGAGCGGGAGAACCCGCCGGTCCGTGCTCGCGGGGTCATCGCCCTCAAGGAGGAGAACTGCACCGTCTGTATGCTGTGTTCGCGCAGCTGCCCGGACTGGTGCATCTACATCGAAGGGCACAAGGACAAGGCTCCGCCTCGTCGCGAGGGCGGTAAGCCCCGTACTGTTCAGGCGCTCGACCGCTTCGACATCGACTATGGCCTGTGCATGTACTGCGGCATCTGCGTCGAGGTCTGCCCCTTCGATGCCCTGTTCTGGAGCCCCGAGTACGAGTACTCCGTCCCGTCCATCGCCGATCTCCTCCACGACAAGACCCGCCTGGGTGAGTGGATGGACACGGTCCCCGCCAAGCCGGCTCTCGAAGTCGGCGCGGAATCGAAGAAGAAGTAGCCTCGCCCGCCGTGCTTGCCCAGAACCTCACCTTCGGGCTCCTTGCCGTCGCCATGGCGCTATCGGCGATCAAGCTCGTCACGACGAAGAACGTGGTGCATGCTGCGCTCTACCTCGTCATCGTGCTGGCCGGCATGGCCGCGCAGTACATTCTCCTCGCCGCCGAGTTCGTGGCCGTCACTCAGGTGCTCGTCTACATCGGGGCGATCATGGTGCTGGTCCTGTTCGGGATCATGCTCACCCGGGCCCCGATCGGCAAGACCCCCGAGCTCGACAACAACCAACGGATTCCCGCGGCCATCGTGTCGCTGTTCCTGTTCGGCTCCCTCGCCACGCTGCTCATCGACGCCTTCGGCGACGACCGCTTCGACCTGAACAACAGCGTCGCGTCCGGAGCGGCAGGCGGGAACATGGTGCGGATGTCCGACTCGATCTTCTCGCAGTACCTGGTGGCGTTCGAGGTCGTGTCGATTTTGCTGCTCGCTGCACTCGTGGGTGCCATCGTCGTGGCGAGGCGGGACTAGCCGTGCTGATCAACCAGTTTCTGATCCTGGCCGCATTTCTCTTCTGCGCCGGCGCCTACGGCGTGATGGTGCGGAAGAACGCGGTCCTCGTGCTCATGTCGATCGAGCTGATGATCAACTCGGTCAACATGAACCTGATCGCGTTCGCGCTGAAGAACGACAACATCATCGGTCACGTGTTCGCGCTCTTCGTCATCGCAGTCGCCGCTGCTGAGGTGGGCGTCGGTCTTGCCATCGTGTTGCTGATCTACCGCAACCGCCGTTCCGTCGATCCCGGCGAAGTCTCGGAGATGAAGGGCTGATGTCGGTGTTCTCTGCGTTCTCGGCGGGTGGAAACTTCGCCTCAGAGTTTGGACTGTCAACCGGCGGGCTCCTGGCCGCCGGCGGCGAATCCGTCGTCGGGCATTCGTCATCAGCGCCGTGGATCCTCGCCCACGCATGGGTGCTTCCTGCGCTGATGGTGGCGGCGTTCGTCGCCACCCTGTTTTTCGGCAAGCGGATGAAGTTCCTCGGCGCCGAGTTCGGCATTGTCAGCTCCGTCGCCACCATGGTTCTCGCCATCGGCGGGGTTATCCAATGGGTTCGACTCGCTCCCGGTGCCCACGGTGAAGAAGGTGCGAAGGAAGAGGCGCTGCGGGCAGTCGGCGCCGGAATGCGTTCGTTCGCTGCCCACTTCGCCGGCGAGGAGCCGATCAAGCTCCGCGACCCGATCGAGCGAAGCGTCTCGTGGTTCCGCAACGGCAGTGTCGACATCGGCCTCGGCATCCACGTCGACGGCTTCACCGTCGCCATGCTCTTCACGGTCGCCTTCATCTCCCTGTGCGTCCATGTCTTCTCGATCGAATATCTGCGTGGCGACAAGCGGTTCACCCACTACTTCGCGGCGCTGAACCTCTTCAGCGGAGCGATGCTCTGGATGGTCCAGACCTCGACCACGCTCGGTCTGCTGTTCGGCTGGGAGCTGATGGGTCTGTGCTCGTTTCTCCTCATCGGCCACTGGTGGGAGGACAAGACCAACTCCGACGCCGCCCTCAAGGCGTTCCTCACCACCCGCGTGGGCGACATCGGCCTACTCATCGGCATCATCATCTTGTTCTTCGCGGCAGGCAACACCTTCGACATGGCCGCCATCAACGAGAAGGCACTCAACGGCGGGATCAACAAGACCACGCTGGTCGTCGCTGCTGTCGCCCTGTTCTTCGGCGTGATGGGCAAGTCGGCGCAGTTCCCGCTCCACACCTGGCTTCCCGACGCCATGGCCGGCCCCACGCCGGCGTCGTCGCTCATCCATGCGGCCACGATGGTGGTCGCCGGCGTGTACCTGTTCGCTCGTCTTTATGGCGTGTTCTGGCAGGGGTTCTCGATCAACGCCGGCGGGATGAACTTCGGTTCGTGGATCGGCGGGATCACGATTGTGTCGGCCGCCGGGCTGGCGTTCGTGCAGACCGACATCAAGAAGGTCCTTGCGTACTCAACGGTGTCGCAGCTCGGCTACATGGTGCTCGGCCTCTCGGTCGGTGCGTGGGTCGGCGCGATCTTCCATCTCGTCACGCATGCCTTCTTCAAGGCACTCCTCTTTCAGGCGAGCGGGTCGATCGCCCACTCCGGATCGCATCACAGCTTCGAGATGGAACGCATGGGCGGACTCCGCAAGTACATGCCGATCACCTATCGCACGTTCTTCGTCGGGTACCTCGCGCTCGCCGGCATTCCGATCTTCTCGGGGTTCTGGTCCAAGGACGAGAT
>JANPDB010000483.1:0-5133 GCA_031431255.1 Acidimicrobiia bacterium
GCGAAGCGAGCGGCGCTGCGCCGGGGCCGCCGTGCGGCCAATCACCTCCCAACGCCGTTAGGAGGTGAACTGCCCCCATATATGGGGGCAACCTGTAAGGAGAATAGAACGGCGCTGCTTGCTGACCAGGGGAAACGCGAAACGCCGTTCGGCCATTCTCATGTCGTCGTGGCGCCACGCCAGTGCCATGGAATCTCTCTCCCAATGGACCAGGGTGGGGGCTGGGCATCCTCTAGCCTCGACGGCCGTGTTCACCGTGCGTAGCTATGACCGTTCTCCTGCTGATCCCCGACCGGTCAGCTTCGTGCGCGACTACACCGAATTCGCCGCCGGGTCTGTGCTCGTGACGTTCGGGCGCACCCGGGTGCTGTGCACCGCCTCCATCGACGAGGACGTCCCGCGCTGGATGAAGAACAGCGGCAAGGGGTGGGTCACGGCCGAGTACTCGATGCTCCCCGGCGCCACACCCGAGCGCAACAACCGTGAAGCGGCCAAGGGCAAGCAGTCGGGCCGCACCCAGGAGATCCAGCGCCTCATCGGACGTGCGCTGCGTGGAGTCACCGACATGCGTGCCCTCGGTGAGCGCCAGATCGTGCTCGACTGCGACGTCCTCCAGGCCGACGGCGGCACCCGCACGGCGAGTATCTGCGGCGCCTATGTTGCGCTCCACGACGCCTGCACGCGCCTGGTCCAGAGCGGCGCGATCAAGACTCATCCACTGGTCACCTCCTGCGCGGCGATCTCGGTCGGCATGGTTCGCGGTACCCCAATGTGCGACCTCGACTACAGCGAGGATTCGACCGCCGAGGTCGACATGAACGTGGTCATGACGGGCGACGGTCGCTTCGCCGAAGTGCAGGGCACCGCGGAGGGTAAGACGTTCACCCGGGCCGAGCTCGACGCCCTGATGAACCTCGCCGAAGGCGGGATCACTGTGATCAGCGCGCTGCAGGCCGAGGTGCTCGCCACCGCGCCCCTGCCGAGGACGTGACGGTGGCTCATCGCCGTCCGTTCGATCGTCGCGGGGCGACGGCCGGTGCGCTTCTCGCGGTGACGGCGCTCTTCGGCTGCACCGAGACGAGTGCCGAGACGAGCCCGGCGTCGTCGAGCGCCGTCGTTGTTGCATCGACCACCCCGGCCGTGGTCACCACCCTTGCGGTGCAGACGACGACGGTCGCCCCCACCACGACGACGGTCGCCCCCACCACGACATCGTCGACCACCACCACAACGATCGCTCCCGTCACCACGATTCCTCACGGCTCCGGTCCCATCCTGACGGCTGTCGACGGATCGAGCGTCGATCCCGATGCCGCCGAAACGGCAAAGGCGATTTACGACGCGGCGATCGTGCGTGACTACGCAGCCATCAAGGCGATCATCGGCGACCGGCGGTTCCGATGGGGTTTTGTCGGCCAACGGCGCCCAGCGGAAGAGTGGCAGAAGGAGTTCGACGAAGGCGGCGCCGACGCGCTGGGTCGGATGGTCGCCCTTCTCGATCTCGCGCCGACCGTGGACAAACGGGGCAACACCGTGTGGCCGTATCTGGCCACGAAGGATCCGGCTGAATGGAACGAGCAAGATCTGCTGGTCCTCGCCACGCTCGGCTTTCGCCCCGAGGACATCGAAGCCACCCGCTTCAAGGGTGTCTACAAGGACTACCGGCTGATCATCGGCCCCAACGGGAACTGGACGGCGTTCGGTGTCGGCTACTGAGCACGGCACACGATGACACTGCGCCTTGTCACCGCAACGGCGAACCCGTCGAAGGTCGCCGAGATTACGGCGATCTTGGGCCGCTCCCTCGACATCGAACTGCTTCCCCGACCCGACAGCGTCCCCGACATCGTGGAGGATGCCGACTCCCTGATCGAGAACGCCCGCCTCAAGTCGCGCGCGCTCTGCGCGGCGACAGGGATAACAGCAGTGGCCGACGACACCGGGTTGTTCGTCGACGCGCTCGATGGCCTCCCTGGTGTCCACTCCGCAAGGTACAGCGGCGAAGGAGCCACGGCCGAGTCGAACTGCGCCAAACTCCTGGCGGAACTTGAACGATGTGACGCTCGCTCTCCGGAGGAACGTTCGGCGTCGTTTCGCACGATCGCCATGGTCTCGTTCCCCGACGGCACAGACCTGTGGGCTGAAGGGTCGATCGAGGGCGCGATCGTGACGGTGGCGCGCGGAACGAACGGGTTCGGCTACGACCCGCTGTTCGCCCCGGACGATTCGTCTGTGCCCCCGGGCGTCACGTTCGGGGAGCTCGACGCCCAGACGAAGAACCGCATCTCCCACCGTGCCCGGGCCTTCGTCGCGCTTGCCGAGCTGCTTCGCAACCTTCCAGTCCGGTAAGCGCGCCTACCAACCGCGTAGGTCGACGGGCCAGACATCGACGACGTCCGCCGCTCCATCGTCGATCGACGCGATCACGTGGTAGCGCTCGTGGTACGCAACCGTTGGATCGCAGTGAGCCGGGATCAGTCTCACCCGGTCGCCCGCCTTCACGGCGGCGAGAGGTCCATCAGGGTGGGGTGCAAAGGTGACGTGCTCGTCCGAGCACAGCCAGACGTCGGCATGGGGGAGTGACGGATTGCCGTGATCCATTCCAAAGGCCTTGAGTCCGGCGTCGGCAACGGCGTAAGGACGCCTGCCCGAACGGTTCGTGCTGACCACCGTCGCCTCGACGAACAGCGCCTGACGGAATCCCTGTGAGAGCGTTGCGTACTGCGAATCCATGAGCACATACGATCCCGCCTGGATCTCGTTGGCGTGATGATTGGCGAGATGGGTGCCGGTTCCGCCTGAGGAGATCAGTTGCCCGCCCACCTCCCGGTGTGCGGCGAGAAGTACTTCCATCGCAGCATCAACGCGCGGCTGCTTCTCTGCGTCGTCGACCATCATGAGGTGTCCTTCGTAGCCCATCACTCCTCGAACGCTCAGTCCGAGTGATCCGGCGAGTTCGGCCAACGGCCCCGATTCATCGACCGAACAGCCGCAACGCGGGAGCCCCACGTTGATGTCGATCACCACCTCCCGAACGCCTCCCGCCACGGCGGCGCGGACGGTTGCTTCGGAGTCAACGGCGAGGGTCACTCGAGCGCCGGTGGCTACGACGGCTCCGAGCCGTCGGGCGTCGACGACCTCGTTGGCGAGCAGCAGGTCGTCACCGAGGCCCGCAGCCGCCATGCCCTCGATCTCGCGAATCGTCGCGCAGGTGAACCCGGAGTGCCCGGCCTCCGCCTGTCGTCGCGCCATTGCCGTGCTCTTGTGCGCTTTGACGTGCGGCCGAAGCCGTGGCCCTGGGTGTCGGGTGGCCATCAGAGCGATGTTGTGGGTGACGGCGCTGTGGTCGAGCAGCAGCGCCGGTGTTGTCAGGTCCGTGGTGCGCACGAACGGACCGTAGCCTGACATGATGCCGCTGTCCGACGCCGCTCTCGAACGCGCCATCAACCACGCCGATCTCGACGCCCTCACCGAGACCGTTGACTCACTCTGTCTCGACGAACGCTTCGACGAGATCGTCGCCCTGCGCCATCGTTGCCGGGCCGCGCTCACTCGTGGGCTCCAACTTTGGCCTGTGGCCGCATACTGCGACTACCGACTCGCGCTCGACGCGCCCGACGCCCGCGCACTCACCGGTCTGGGTGAGCTGAGCGAGCGGTTCATGCTCGGACCCTTCGCCGAAGTGTTGGCCAGCACGCATACCTTCTCGTCGCTTTCGGACGCTCTGCCGATCAGCCCCGACAGCGCAGCGTTCGCTCACGAACGCGTTCTGTGCGGCGACGACCTGACCGAAGACCCGTTCGCTCTTCGGCTCCCCGACGTGCTCGGTCTTCCCCTCACGCTGCAGCACTGGGAGCCCGACTACGCCCTCGCCGAGTATCGACCCGACCGCGTGCGCTGTGACCCTCCGACGATGCCCCGGTCGTGGTCCACCGCCCCGCTGACGAAGGCGGAGCGAATCGTCGACCCGACAGTGGAAGGCGCGCTCCGCGAACTCGTTGCCCCGTGGCTCACGGGGTCGAACGGACGGGTAGAGGTGACAGCGGTCGAAGGAACGGCTCACGATGCCGTCGGCGCGCTCGGTCTTCGGCATGCCTCGTTCGCCGAGGTCGCCATGCCCGACGCCCTCGCGTTCATGGCGTGGGCGGCGTCTACGGGCGGGGCCAACGGACGGCGTCGAGGAGCGGCAACCGGGCGCATGCGGGCATGGTGGGCCCTACGCGCGCTTACCGGCCTCGACGAGGACGAGGTGCACCCCGACGAACTTGGTGAGGCTGCCGAGGAACTGCGTTACTTCTCGTGGAACGACGGCTCGCCGGAGACCGGGTGGTCGCTGCGCGTTGCTGTTGAAGACGGTGAAGATGGGCTCGCCTGGGCGATTGCTGCGGTCGACGCCGCCTGACCGTCGGAACTGCACCGACAGAAGGATTGCGTACGGGCCCCTACTTTTGGAGCCGGTCCATAAGCGCGGGAAGTTCGCGGAACGACGAAAGCTCCCAGAACGACGCCCCGTCCACGTTGCGAGTGTGCGAGCCGAGATCACTCTCGTGAACCGTCTCGTGGGCCCAGGTGAAGTGATACGGGATGTGGACCCCGACCGCGCCCAGCTCAACGGCGGGAAGCACATCGGACTTCACCGAGTTGCCGACCATCACGAACTCGTCAGCGCGCAGATCGTGTCGACGTAGGACCCCGGCATAGGTGGAAACGTCCTTCTCCCGGACAACTTCGACGCTGCGAAACCAGTGGTAGATCTCGCTCTCCTCCACCTTGCGATGCTGGTGGTGCAGATCACCTTTGGTGATCACGATGAGCGGGTGCGAGGACGCGAGTTCCTCAAGGGTGTCGGCCACCCCCGGCAGGAGGTGCGCCGGGCGTTCCAGCATCTCTTTGCCCCGTTCGAGCAGGATGGCGAGGTCAGACGAGCTGATCTCGCCGTCGGAAAGCGTCATTGCCGCCTCGATCATCGAAAGCGTGAAGCTCTTCACGCCATAGCCGAACAGCGCGAGGTTGCTGGTTTCGGTGCGGAGCAGTTCGGCCCGCGCGACCTCGGGGCTCACCCAGGCGCTGACAAGATCAGCGAAGGCGTCTTCCGTCGCGGCGAAATGATCCTCGTTGTGCCACAGCGTGTCG
>JANPDB010000484.1:0-1655 GCA_031431255.1 Acidimicrobiia bacterium
TTGTGGACCGGCTTCTTCGTGGCCAAGGTCGGCGTCCCCTCCTTCGTCGTGACCCTCGCCAACTTCCTCTCGTTCCAAGGCATCGTGCTGCTGATCACCACCGAGGGTGGGTCGGTCGGCATCGAGAACAAGTCGGTCATCGCCATCGAGAACTCGAACATGGGCGTCGGCCTGTCGTGGGCGGTCGCCGCGGTCGCCGTGGCCTTCTTCGCCTGGTCGGTGCTGCGAAAGTCTCTGCGCTCGCCGGCCACCAATCCGATCCAGGTCGCGGGACTCAAAATCGCCGCTGTGGCCATCGGGGCGTTCGCGTTCGTCGGCATCCTTGCTCGGAACCGGGCGTTCTCGACCTCGCCGAAGAAGATCATCGGCGTGCCCTACGCCGCGCCGCTCGTGCTCATCATCCTGCTCGGTACGACGTTTGCGCTCACTCGCACCGCGTGGGGCCGACACCTCTACGCCGTCGGCGGGAACCAGGAAGCAGCTCGCCGCGCGGGCATCAACGTCACGCGCATCCGCATGTCGGCCTTCATCGTGTGCGCGCTCCTGGCCGGCACCGGCGGCTACTTCCTGGCGTCGCAGCTCGGTTCGGCCAACCCGCAGATCGGCGGCGGTGACACCCTGCTGCTCGCCGTCGGCGCCGCAGTCATCGGCGGCACGTCCCTCTTCGGTGGCAAAGGCCGGCTCCTCAACGCCCTCCTCGGCGGGTTCGTGCTGGCGATCATCAACAACGGCCTCCCGCTGGTCGGCAAGGCCACGCCGTTCGGCATCACGGAGATCGACTTCTCGAAGTCCGGCGTGAAGTTCATCGTGAACGGACTCGTCCTGCTCCTCGCCGGATCGGTCGACGCCCTCAGCCGCAAGCGTTCCGCCGCCTGACGGCAGCAGCGCATCGCCCATCGTTGGGTGGTTGACGCCAACGTCGTGAGTCGGCAACCGCCCAACACCTTGCACCAACCACGCAGGAGGTCGCCCGAGTGGTCGCAGCGGTCGGCTCTCACTCGAACGCGTGCCGAACCAACACCGCCCGTCCCTCAGCGACGGCCGGCCTTCTTGCTCATCGATCGCTTCTGATCGATGAAGTCCACGAGCACGTAGTCACCCAACGTCTCGGGCGTGGTGAAGAACGCGCGTCCCTTGTTCATCTCGGTGATGCGTTCGACGAAAGCCTTCAGGTAGCTCGTGGCGTCGAGCATGAAGGTGTTGATGGTGATGCGCTCACGGGTGCAGCGCATCACCTCGGTGAGCGTGGCCTCCACGGTCTCGCGCACCGGCGGGTAGGAGAAGAACGGCTCGCCGTTCGGAAGAATATGGGCCGTGGGCTCGCCGTCGGTGACCATGATGATCTGCTTGGTTCCGCTCTGGCGGGCCAGCAGTCGCCGGCTGATGGCGAAGGCATGCTGCATGTTGGTGCCGTAGACGAAGTCCCACGAGACCTCGGGCAGCTTCTCCGGCTTGATCTCATAGGCGGTCTCCGAGAAGCCGACGATGCCCAGGTAGTCGCTCGGGAACTGCGACGAGATGAGCGAGTAGAGCGCCATCGCCACCTTCTTTGCCGACAGGAAGTTGTCGCGCATCGGCATCGAAAGCGAGAGGTCGAGCATCAACACCGTGGACGATCGCACGAGCGTTTCCGACTGCTCGATCTCGAAGTCGTC
>JANPDB010000485.1:0-8758 GCA_031431255.1 Acidimicrobiia bacterium
CTATGCGCTCCCGCAGAGCCCGCAGCTCTTCAAGCAGCTGCTAATGGTCGCCGGGGCGGATCGCTACTTCCAGATCGCGAGATGTATGCGCGATGAAGATCTGCGCGCTGATCGTCAGTTCGAGTTCACGCAGCTCGACGCGGAGATGAGCTTCGTCACCCAGGACGACATCCTCGAATGCATCTCGGAATCCGTGCTGTCTGCGGCAGAGGCCGTCACGGGATCGCGTCCGATGGCGGTCATCCCACGCATGACCTGGACCCAGGCAATGGAGGAATACGGCTCCGACAAGCCCGACGTCCGCTTCGACATGAAGCTCGTCGAGCTCACGGCAATCTTTGCCAACACCGAGGCCAAGGTCTTCCAGACACCCTCGGTGAAGGGCCTTCGTCTGCCCGGCGGCGCCGAGCTCACCCGCAACCGCATCGACCAGCTCACCGAGTTCGTCAAGCGCCTGGGTGCCAAGGGCCTGGCCTGGTTCAAGGTCAAGTCGGTGGGCGATGCGCCCGAGGTCGAGGGGCCGGTCGCCAAGTTCATGTCCGCCGAGGAGATGCGAGCGGTGCTCGTCGCCACCGGCGCGGAGGCGGGCGACCTGCTGTTCTTCCAGGCGGGCGAGCTCGACCCCGCGCGCACCGTGCTCGGAGCGCTCCGCCTGGAGCTGGGCAAGCCCCCGATCAACGAGGGTCTCAGCTTCCTGTGGATCGTCGATTTCCCGATGTTCCACGGGGTGTCTGAGGCCGGGAACCCGATTCCGGCGCATCATGCCTTCACCCATCCCCACGTCGACGACGTCGACAAGCTCGACACGGATCCGTTCTCCGTCCGCGCCCAGGCCTACGACCTGACCCTCAACGGCTGGGAATTGGGATCGGGTTCGATCCGTATTCACAAGCCCGAGCTCCAGCAGCGGATCTTCGGTCTCCTCGGGATTTCCCCGGAAGAGGCCCAGCGCAAGTTCGGTTTCTTCCTGAACCCGTTCAAGTTTGGCGCGCCGCCCCACGGTGGGTTCGCCTACGGCGTCGATCGTCTGGTGGCCATCCTCGCCGGCGAGGAGAACATCCGTGAGGTGATTGCGTTCCCGAAGACCCAGTCGGGCCTCGACCCCATGACCGGCTCCCCGACGAACATCCTCGACAAACACCTCACCGAGCTCGGCCTTCGCACCCTCCCGCCCAAAGCCTGACACGGTCGGCTGGGACGCATCCTGGGTCGGTCGGAGCGTGCTGGGTCGGCGGAGGCGCAGTCTGGGTCGGCTGGAACGTCCTGGGTCGGCTGAGGCAAAGTTCTGGGTCGGCTGGAGCGTGCTGGGTCGGCTGGACCGGCATTTCTGCACTGATCCCGACCCGACGGACGTGAGCCGACCCAGAACGTGCGGGGAACTCAGGCGATGATGCCCTCCACGAGGCACCACAGGAGGGCGGTCAGGCTGAGACCGTTGTCGACCCGGCCGGCCCGGATCTCGTCGCGCAGGGTCGACACGGGGACCCATTCGATCCGTTCGGCCTCGGCGGGGTCGGTCGGCTCCCCGACGTACTCCGCGCCGGCAGCGGCGTAGAGCTCGAATCGGTGGTCACCCACGCCACTCACCGGTGCGTACGTGCAGAGGTGGGTCAAGGGCCCGGGTGACCAGCCGGTTTCCTCGAGGACCTCACGAGCCGCGGCGGTGGGGGCGTCCTCACCCGGGTCGACCTTTCCGGCCGGCACCTCCCATCCCCAGGTGTCGGTGATGAAGCGATGCCGCCACAGCAGCAGCACGCCGCGGTCCGGATCGTGGACGACGACCCCGGCCGCCGGCGCCGGCATGCGGACGACGTGGTGTTCGAAGCGGACCGCTGGCCGGTCGCCGATCGCCGGGACCTCGACATCGGTCAGCGCCAGCGTCACCCACTCGGACTCGTAGAGGTTCCGCTCACCATGGATCGTCCAACGCACCGGCCCAGGCTAAGGCTCGATTGACCGTCCGCAGCCAACGCGGCCGCCGCACATCAGCTGATTCTTGCCGCAGATGACCCTGCTCCTGCCGCACATCGACGGAACTGGCGCCGTTTTGGGTCGAGAACCAGTGATGTGCGGCGTGGAGAGGGGGATGTGCGGCGAAGTGCGCGTGAGACTGGCTTCGGGCGGGGCGTGCTGCTCGCGGTCGGTGGGCGGCTCGGGCAGGATGGTGTGGTGTCCGCCCGCCCCGCCACGGAGAACGACGACCTGTTCTCGGCGGGTCTGCGCGAGCGCCTCGAGCGTCAGGCGCCGCTCGCGGCAAGGCTGCGGCCGAGGACGCTCGACGACGTTGTCGGTCAGGACCACCTCCTCGCGCCGGGTCGGCCGCTGCGACGGCTGATCGAGTCCGATCGGATCTCGTCGCTGATTCTGTGGGGCCCGCCGGGCACTGGAAAGACGACGCTGGCGTCACTCATCGCATCGGCGACGTCGAAGCGGTTCGTGCCGATGTCGGCGGTGACGGCCGGGGTGAAGGATGTGCGGGAGACCGTCGAGCTGGCGCGCGAGGAGCTGCGCCTCCATCAGCGCGGCACGATCTTTTTCCTTGACGAGATCCACCGATTCAACCGGGCGCAGCAGGATGCCCTCCTCCCGAGTGTGGAGGACGGGACGCTCGTCCTTGTCGGGGCTACAACGGAGAACCCGAGCTTCGCGGTGAACGGCCCGCTGCTGTCACGTTCGACGCTCTTCCGGCTCCGTCCCCACGACACCGCGTCACTGCACGAACTTGCCCAACGCGGTCTCGCCGTCGACGGCACACAGGCCGATGATGACGCGCTCGATCATCTCGTGGCGATGGCCGACGGCGACGGGCGCTCCCTGCTGACGTCGCTGGAGGTGGCGATCGCGCTCGCCGACGACCCCCTCCGCAACGTCGAGGCGGGACCTGCCCGAATCACGCTGGCCGACGCCGAGGCGGCCGTTGATGCGAGAGTTCTCCGTTACGGTCCCGACGATCACTACGATGTGGTAAGTGCACTTATCAAGTCTCTTCGGGGCAGCGACGCGCAGGCAGCGCTCTACTGGCTCGCCCGCATGCTGACCGCCGGCGACGACGCCCGGTTCGTCGCCCGGCGCCTGATGATCTTCGCCTCAGAAGATGTCGGCATGGCCGATCCGATGAGCCTCGTCGTGGCGGAGGCGGCGGGACGTGCCGTCGAGACCGTCGGCATGCCCGAGGCCCAACTGGTGCTGGCGCAGGCCGTGGTCCACTTGGCAACTGCGCCGAAGTCGAATCGGGTTGCCCTCGGGATCTGGTCGGCGATGGCCGACGTCGCCGAACGAGCGGCCGGCGCCGTGCCGATCCATCTCCGCGACGCCCACTACGCAGGAGCCGCTCGTCTCGGCCACGGCAAGGGCTACCGCTACCCCCATGACGATCCGACCGGCTTCGTCGCCCAGCAGTACCTCCCCGACGATCTCGTCGACCGGACGTATTACGCGCCGTCGTCCCACGGCCACGAGGGCCGGGTGGCGACCCGCATGGCCGAGCGGGGCCAGCTCGGCCGCGGCGACGAACGGACGGGCCAATGACTTGGTGGCAATGGTTGCTCGTGGCCGCAGGTGCCGGTCTGGTGGTCATGGTGATCGCGCTCGCCCTGGCTGTCCGCGCACTGCTGCGGACCGTCCGGGACCTCGCGTCCGGGCTCGCCGACCTGCGCACCCAGACGCTCCCGCTGCTGGCCGACACACGCTCGGCGCTCCGCAAGGCGGAGGGCGCCAACCGCAAGGCCGACGTCCTGCTCGAGACCGCAGCCTCGCTCACCGGCACGGCCGACGCCGCGTCGAAGCTTGCCTACAACGCAGTGACCAACCCGTTCGTGAAGCTGCTGGCATGGTTGACCGGCGGTCGCCGGGCGCTCGCCCGCCTGGCCAAGGCCACGGAGCCGAAGAAACCAACGAAGAAGTAGTCCGGGCGCGTTCGCTTCCGGGCCAGGTGTTCGCGAGATCCCCGCCGACCACCTTGTGCCTCGCCCGGTGCCCTTCCGCTCTACGATCGTGTCCATGTTCAAGCGCGTCATCTGGTGGGCGACGGGCGCCGTTGCCGGAACGGTCGGATCGCGGTGGCTCGAACGCAAGGCCAGGCGGGTCGTCGCCGAAAAAGTCGCGGCCGCCGCGCCCGGCGCACTTGCCCGCCGAGTCCGAGGCGCTGCCCAGGCCCGGAACACGGCAACCCGCGAGAAGATCCGTTCGGCGATCACCGAGGGCAGGTCCGCCGCCAACATCCGTGAGCGGGAACTGCGCGAAGGCCTTCGCCGGAAATAGAACCCCAAAGCGGGGGAGCCGTCAAACAGGCGGCCGGTAGGATCGTGCGGCCATGTCGAACTCGCCGCGTCCGTCGTCTCCTCCGAAAACCTCCGACGAGCTCCGTCGGAGTTTCCTGGACCCTTTCGTCGCCCGCGGTCACCAGGAGGTCGCCTCGGGGAGTTTGATCCCGCACGATCCGTCACTGCTCTTCACGGTGGCCGGCATGGTGCCGTTCAAGCCGTACTTCACCGGCGACGAGACCGCCCCGTTCAAGCGGGCAACGACCAGCCAGAAGTGCGCTCGCGCCGGCGGCAAGCACAACGACCTCGACGACGTCGGCCGCACCGCCCGTCACCTGGTGTTCTTCGAGATGCTCGGCAACTTCAGCTTCGGTGACTACTTCAAGTCGCAGGCCATCACGTATGCGTGGGACTTCACCACCAGCACGCTTGGTTTCGATCCGGAGCAGCTATGGGTCACCGTCCACGAGTCCGACGACGAGGCCGAGGCGCTGTGGCTCGATCTGACCGAGATGCCCAAGTCGCGGATTCAGCGGCTCGGTGACAAGGACAACTTCTGGCAGATGGGCCCGACCGGTCCGTGCGGTCCGTGCAGCGAGATCTACATCGACCGCGGCGCGAAGTACGGACCCGAAGGCGGCCCGCTCAATCCCGCCGCCGAGGCTCGGTTCCTCGAGTTCTGGAACCTCGTGTTCATGCAGTTCGACCAGGCGGAGGACGGCACGCGGGCACCGCTACCGAAGCCGTCGATCGACACCGGTGCCGGCCTCGAGCGGATCCTGTGCCTTCTCCAGGGCGTGGAAGCGGTGTGGGAGACCGATCTCATGGCTCCGCTGATCGATCGCGCCCGGAGCATCACCGGTGCCAAGTACATCGTCGGCGACTACGACGATGCCGATTCGTTCTCCTTGCGGGTGCTGGCCGAACATGCCCGATCGAGCGCGATGCTGATCGGCGACGAGGTCTTCCCGTCGAACAACGATCGCGGCTACGTGTTGCGCCGAATCGTGCGGCGCGCCGTTCGGCATGCGTACCGTCTCGGTGCGAAGCGCAACGTCATGCCTGAGCTCGTCGACGTGGCGATCGACGTGATGGGCGAGGCGTATCCCGCAGTGCGTGAGCGCCGCGACCACATCCTCAACGTGATCACGCGCGAGGAGGAGCAGTTCCGACGCACCCTCGAGCGGGGGAGCGTGATGCTCGACGACAAGCTACGCGCGCTTCCTACCGGTGCGCCGCTCGACGGCGACACCGCGTTCGAGCTCCACGACACCTTCGGATTCCAGCTCGAGCTGACCCGGGAGATCGTCGGTGAGCGGAGCGTCGCCGTCGACGAGGAGCGCTTCACCGTGCTCATGGAGGAGCAGCGCAATCGGGCCCGCTCGGCCCGCAAGGATGCGTCCACACCGGAGGAGCAGGCCAGGCAGTACCGCGACATCATGGAGTTCCACGGCATCACGACCTTTGTAGGCTACGGCTCCACCGAGGTGAGTGACGCCAGCGTGGTCGGAGTTGTCACCGTCGACCCGGAAGACGTATCGGCGGTGGAGGTGTTCCTCGATCGCACCCCCTTCTACGCCGAGTCCGGCGGCCAGGTGGGCGACACCGGCGAGATCCGCACGGCCACGGGTGTGGCCTCGGTCATCGACACGACGTATGCGATCCCCGGGCTTGTCCGGCACCGGGCGGTCGTCCGCTCCGGTTCGATCGAGGTCGGCGAGAAGGCAAGTGCACATATCGATGTTGTGAAGCGCGATGCCACGCGCCGCAATCACACGGCCACCCATCTCCTCCATTGGGCCCTTCGCCAGGTCTTGGGCGACCACGTGAAGCAGGCCGGCTCCCTCGTGGGCCCTGACCGTCTCCGCTTCGACTTCTCGCACTACGAGGGGGTGAGCAGCGAGCAGATTCACCGCATCGAGAATCTGGTGAACGAGGTCGTGCTCACCGCGGCTGAAACGAACAATCCCGAGGTCACCAAGTCCGAAGCCGAGGAGATGGGGGCCATCGCGTTCTTCGGCGACAAGTACGGCGAACGCGTCCGGGTTCTGCAGGCCGGTCCGTCACTGGAGTTCTGCGGCGGTACCCACGTCCGTAACGTCGGTCAGATCGGCGCCGTCACGGTCACCAGCGAGAGCTCCATCGGCTCGAACATCCGTCGCATCGAGGCCACCACAGGTCTGCGAACGATCGAACGTCTGCGTGCTGACGAACGCGTTCTGCACGGCGCGTCGTCGCTCCTGCGGGTCAAGCCTGAAGATCTCCATGACCGCGTCGGCCGATTGCTCGACGAGCGCAAGGGCCTGGAGAAGGAAGTTGAGCAGCTCCGTCGTCAACTGGCGGGTGGTCGTGCCCAGACCCTTGCCGCTGCCGCCGTCCGCGGTGTCGTCGTCGCTCGGGTCGACGACGTTGCCCGCGAAGACCTCAAGGACCTTGCCATCGCGGTGCGCGACGTGCCTGGCGTGAACGCCGTGATCCTCGGGTCGGCACCGTCGGGCGGAGGGGTCGCGCTCATCTCGGCGGTCCGGAAGGACTCGGGATTCCACGCGTCGGAGCTCATCGCCGAGGCCGTGAAGTCGATCGGCGGAGGCGGAGGCAAGGCGGCCGACGTCGCCCTCGCCGGCGGACGCAACCCGGGCGGTCTCGACGACGCCCTCGCTCAGGCCCGAATTGCCGCCGGAATCGCGTAAGCGGGCGTGACCGACGATGGCACGTGTGCTGTCCCTCGATCTGGGGTCCAAGCGCATCGGCGTCGCGTCGTCGGACCTCACAAGGACTCTGGCCTCACCGGTCTCGGTGGTGCTCCGCGGCCGTTCGCATCGAGATGATCACGACGCCATCGCCAAGATCGTCGATGAGTACGAACCGGATGCCATCGTTGTCGGACTCCCGGTCGGCCTCGACGGCAGGGAGGGCCACGCGGCAGCGCTCATCCGCGCCGAGGTCGCCGAGTTGGAACTTCGCTTCGCCATTCCTGTCATCCTGCACGACGAGCGATTCACCACGGCGACGGCGCACCGGGCGCTCCAGGAGCGCAACGTGAAGGCTCGCGAACGTCGCCACGTCGTCGACAAGGTCGCGGCCGCAGTCCTTCTGCAGAGCTGGCTGGAGGGGCAGGCCGGCGCCCGCGAAACGTTGTCCGACCCCGACGCCAGGCATTCCGGAGAAACGTACGAACGGGTGCCGGGACCCGCGCCAGACTTCTCTTTTCGGTCGGGACGAAGGGCAGGGCGATGACGAACGATCCTTGGGAGAGCGAGAGCGCGTGGGACTCCCCGCCTACCCACCCCGTCGACCGTCCTGTGCCACCGCCGTCGTCGGACGACTCCGCCTCACGCCCCCAGCTCCTCGTCGCCGCGCCGCGACCGGCACCGGTCCCGACGCCGTCCCCACCCGTGGCCGAGCCGAAGGGCCGACGAGCGCGTCGGCGTGCTGCTCTGGACGACGCAATCGGCGACGACATCGACATCGAGGACTTCCCGGCACCCCCCGGTCGCGGGCGGGGTCTGCTCGTCTTCCTGTTGTTCTGTGCCCTGGCGATCGCGGGGGCGCTGTATGGCGTTCGCTGGCTGCAACAGCAGATCGACCCGCCGGGCGCGGCCGGTGAAGCTGTCCAGATCACCATCCCGAAGAACACCCCCACCGCGCGCATCGGCGAGATCCTCCATGAACAGCGGATCATCGGTGATCCCCGGGTCTTTCGCTATTACGCCCAGTGGAAGGGCCGCGGAGGGTTCGAAGCGGGCCGCTACACGTTCCGTAAGAACGACACCTTCGACTCGGCGTTGGAGACGCTCACCCGAGGACCTCAGGTCCCCAACGAGCAGAAGATCACCTTTCCGGAGGGCTTCCGGCTGACCCAGTTCGCGGACCGCGTCGGTGCGCGTCTGCCCGGGCGGACCGCTGCCCGATTCATGCAGGCGGCGACCAACGCCACGATCCGGTCTTCGCTTCTGCCGACGGCATCGGAGAACCTCGAGGGTTTTCTCTTTCCGAGCACCTACCAGTTCGCGCTCGACGACGACGAGGAAGCGGTGATCGCCCGTCTCGTCGACGCCTTCGACGTGGCCGCCGACGCCGAGGGGCTCACCAACGCCAGTGCCAAGGTCGGAAGATCGCCGTACGAGGCGCTCATCGTTGCGTCGCTGATCGAGCGTGAGGCGAAGATCGACGAGGACCGCGGCAAGGTGGCGCGGGTCATCTACAACCGGCTCGCGGCGGGCCAGGCGCTGCAGATCGACGCGACGCTGATCTACGGGATGGGCGGCAACGTGGACCGGGTCCTCTTTGAGGACCTGGAAAAGGATGGGCCGTACAACACCTACACCCGCAAGGGACTCCCACCGACCCCGATTGCCTCGCCCGGGCGTGAATCGATCCGGGCTGCGCTCAACCCGACACCTGGCGATTGGCTGTACTACGTCGTGATCGATGCACAAGGTCATCATGCGTTCGCGGCGACGTTCAAAGAACACAGGAAGAACATCAAGATCGCA
>JANPDB010000486.1:0-1800 GCA_031431255.1 Acidimicrobiia bacterium
CAAGCCCTCCGGACCCGCCACGAAAGCCTTCGCCTGATGCCCAAGCGCACCGACATCCATTCGATCCTGGTGATCGGCTCCGGTCCGATCGTCATTGGGCAGGCGTGTGAGTTCGACTACTCCGGCACCCAGGCGTGTCGAGTGCTGAAGGAAGAGGGTTACCGGGTCATCCTGGCGAACTCGAATCCGGCCACGATCATGACCGACCCGGACTTCGCGCATGCCACCTACATCGAGCCGCTCGATCCCGATGTGATCGAGTCAATCATCGCCAAGGAACGACCTGATGCGCTGCTTCCGACCCTCGGCGGGCAGACGGCGCTGAACCTGGCGATGGAGCTCGACAAGCGCGGGGTTCTGGCGAAATACGGCGTCGAGATGATCGGTGCGAACGCGCTCGCCATCGAGACGGCGGAGAACCGCGAGCGGTTCAAGGAGGCAATGCAGGGCATCGGCATCGCCGTGCCGGAGTCGAGCTTCGCCCACACCATCGAACAGGCCATGGCCGTCGCCGCCGAAATCGGCTGGCCGATCATCGTGCGACCGAGCTACATCCTCGGCGGCGCCGGCACCGGTATCGCCCACAACGACGATGACTTCCGGGCTATCGCCATCGCCGGTCTCGCCGCGTCGCCGATCTCGGAGATCCTCGTCGAGCGGTCCATCGCCGGATGGAAGGAATACGAGCTCGAAGTCGTGCGCGACAAGGCCGACAACTGCGTGATCATCTGCGGTATCGAGAACGTCGACCCGATGGGGGTGCACACCGGCGACTCCATCACCGTGGCCCCGATCCTCACCTTGACCGACGTCGAGTACCAGAACCTCCGCGACCTCTCCTTTGCCTGCATCCGACGCATCGGTGTCGACACCGGCGGCTCGAACGTGCAGTTCGCGGTGAACCCGGAGAACGGTGACGTCGTCATCATCGAGATGAACCCGCGGGTCTCGCGATCGAGTGCCCTGGCGTCGAAAGCAACGGGGTACCCGATCGCCAAGATCGCCGCCAAGCTCGCCGTGGGCTACACCCTCGACGAGATCCCCAACGACATCACCAAAACCACCTACGCCAGCTTCGAGCCGGTCATCGACTACGTCGTCACCAAGATCCCGCGGTGGGCGTTCGAGAAGCTGCCCGGCTCCTCAGGGGAGCTGGGCACGCGCATGCAGTCCGTCGGCGAAGCCATGGCCATCGGGCGCACCTTCACCGAGTCCATCCAGAAGGGTTTCCGTTCCCTCGAACAGGGCCGCTACGGATTCAACTGCGATCCCGGCGAAGAGAACTACGTGCACATACCAACGGCGGAACTCGTGGCCCAGACGGCAATCGCCACGCCGGAGCGGCTGTTCCTTGTTGGTGAGGCGCTGCGGCGGGGTGTGACCGTCGACGAGCTCCACGCCGTCAACAAGATCGACCCGTGGTTCCTCGACCAGTTCCTGATGATCGTGGAGGAGCGCCACGCCCTCGACGCGCTCGGCTCGCCCGACGCGCTGACCAAGCGGCAGTGGAAGCGGGCCAAACAGCTCGGTTTCTCCGACGCCCAACTGGGGTATCTCTGGAAGGTCCCGGAGTCGCAGGTGCGCACGGCGCGCCTCGCGGCCGGTGTTGCCGCGACGTTCAAGACCGTCGACACCTGCGCCGCCGAGTTCGACGCCAAGACGCCCTATCACTACTCGACCTACGAGGACGACGACGAGGTCCGCGTGTCGGATCGGCCGAAGGTCGCCATCCTCGGCTCCGGGCCGAATCGCATCGGGCAGGGCATCGAGTTCGACTACTGCTGCGTGCACGCGTCCTAC
>JANPDB010000487.1:0-1541 GCA_031431255.1 Acidimicrobiia bacterium
CCCGTTCATCCTCGCCGACCGGATCGTGATGCTCGATCACCTGACCCGTGGGCGGATGATGTTCGGCGCCGGCCCCGGCCAGCTCACGACCGATGCCGCGATGCTCGGCATCGACCCGATGCAGCAGCGTCCGATCATGGAACTGGCATTCGACGTGATGATGCGGCTCTTCCAGGGCGAAACGGTCACGGAACGGAACCAGTGGTTCACGTGTGACAACGCGGTCTTGCAGATACGTCCGTATTCGAACTTCGACATCGCGGTTGCCAGCAGCATCTCGCCGTCGGGATCGAAGCTCGCCGGCCGCTACGGAACCGGCCTCATCTCGATCGCCGCAACCGAGCCGGCCGGGTTCTCGGTGCTCGACTACAACTACAACGTCTGGCAGGAGGAGGCTGCGCTGAACGGCCACCAAGCCCCGCGTTCGTCGTGGCGGCTGATGGGTCCGATGCACATTGCCGAGACGGTCGAACAGGCCAAGGCCAACTGTCGCTATGGCCTGCAATGGGTGTTCAACTACCTCAGCCACATCATCCCCATCGGCGATCCGAACGATCCGCCTCCACCGTCGGACTACGACGACTTCGTCGACTTCGCCAACGAGTCCGGGCGCATGGTGATCGGCACGCCGGAGATGGCGATCGAGCAGATCGAACGGCTCATCGAGAAGACCGGTGGATTCGGCTGCTTCATGACGCTCGGCGCCGACCTTGCCGATTTCCCGGCAACACTCCGCAGCTACGAGCTCATTGCCGAGCAGGTCATGCCGCACTTCACCGGACACCTCGCCGCGCCGCAGACGAGCTACGACATGGTCTGCGGGGCCGGCACGAGATGGGTCGACGCAACCCTCGGCGCCCAGCTCACCGCCATCGCCGCATACGAGGACGAACGCGCGAAGCGGTAGGTCTTGCCGGGTGGTCGCTCGTTTGAGGTAGCTGTGCCCTGTTCCGCGAGGTCGGCGCTTATCGGGTGACGGTGACCGAAAAGGGCGGAGAAACGAATCCGTCAAAGGACACTCGCACGTCGTAGTTGCCGGCTGGGAGGATCCATCCGAGATCGGGATCGCAACTGGCCGTCGAGGAGAAAATGCGGACCGACGCGCTCTCCCCTGGCTTCAACACGCCGCCCTGTCCGATACCCGCGATCTCGATGTCATTGCGAGCCACGATCCGATCGTCATCCACCCGAGTCACGAAACCACTCGTGACGTCTCCCGACTGAAAGGGGATTTCCGAAGTGCCAACGTTCGTGAAAATGACGACCCCCTCGAAGGAGTCCCCCGATTTCACGACGAAGGTCGATGGTTCACTCCGCCACACGAGGCGCACCGTCGCTTTTGTGGTTGCGGGCAGGACGCGATCGCCGCACGGAGGTCGCGCGTTCGGGAGCGCTGGCGTGACATCGGGGTACGGGAGAAAGCCGAGTCGCACAGCAACCCGGTCGCCGTACGCCTCGACGATTTCGTCAGCGAGGGCCCGTTGATTCGCCCGCAGGCCGACGACCAACCTACCGTCACTTGCCCGACCAACTTCCGTGAA
>JANPDB010000488.1:0-2625 GCA_031431255.1 Acidimicrobiia bacterium
GACCGGCCCGGGGTGCGTTACCTTCGCCCGATGGACCTGGACGAGGCGCGAGCGCGAGCCGACGAACTCCGCCGCGAGATCGGCGAGCACGACCGTCGCTACTACGAACTCGACGCGCCGACGATCAGCGACGGCGATTACGACGCGCTGCTCGTCGAGCTTCGTCGCATCGAGGCGCTTCACCCGGACCTCGTCTCACCCGACTCGCCAACGCAAACGGTACGAGGGCTCCCGGTGATGACGAGCTTCGCCGAGGTCGAGCACCTGCAGCCGATGATGTCGCTCGGCAACGTCTTCGATGCGGACGAGCTCCGCGGATGGGGCTCGAGGAACGCCAAGCTCCTTGGCGACGACGCGCCACCGAGGTTCGTCTGTGAGCTCAAGGTGGACGGTCTCGCGATGTCGCTGCTGTACCGCGACGGCGTGTTCGTTCGAGCAGCGACGCGTGGTGACGGCCGTGTCGGGGAAGACGTCACCGAGAACGTACGCACGATCCCGGCGATCCCGAAACGGCTGATCCCCTTCACCCCGGATGGTGCGCTGCTCGGTTCGGTCCCGTCGTTGCTCGAAGTCCGCGGTGAAGTCTTCATGCCGACGGAGGCCTTTGCCGCGCTGAACCGTCGCAGAGCGGAGGCGGCCGAAGCGCTCTTCGTCAACCCGCGCAACTCGGCCGCGGGCTCGTTGCGCCAGAAGGATCCCGCCATCACCGCCGGGCGAGAGCTCAGCTTCCTGGCCTACCAACTCGGCGCGATCGAAGGCGGGCCAATGTTCAGCGCGCATAGCGAGACGCTGACCTTCCTTGGGAATTGCGGATTCCCGGTGAGTCCGGAGATTCGGGCGGTGGACACACTCGACGAAGTCGCCGACTACTGCGCGCACTGGACGCGGCACCGCCACGACCTTCCCTACGAGATCGACGGTGTCGTCGTGAAGATCGATGACCTGGCGTTGCGGCGAGAGCTCGGCAGCACCTCGAAGGCCCCACGTTGGGCCACGGCGTTCAAGTTCCCGCCCGAGGAGCGAACGACGTTGCTCCGTGCTATCGAGGTTTCTGTCGGGCGGACCGGTCGGGCTACGCCGTTCGCGGTACTGGAACCGGTCTTCGTCGGCGGCTCGACCGTCTCGATGGCCACGCTTCACAATCAGGATCAGGTGCGAATCAAAGATGTCCGCCCCGGTGACACCGTCACGGTGCGAAAGGCGGGCGACGTGATCCCGGAAGTCGTGGGCCCGGTGCTCGCGCTCCGCCCTGAGGGGCTACCCGTCTGGGAGTTCCCGACGCTGTGTCCGTGCGATCTGAAGTCCGCGCTCGAGCGACCCGAAGGTGAGTCGGACACCCGATGTGTGGAGGCTCGCTGTCCGTTCCAGCAGTGGGCGCGTCTTGTGCACTTCGGATCGCGTGGCGCTATGGACATCGAGGGCTTCGGCGAGAAAACGGTGTCGACGTTCCTCGACGCCGAGCTCATCAGCGACGTCGCCGACATCTATTCGCTTGCCGATCGGGTCGACGAGCTCCGTCGAATCGAGGGATTCGGCGGTGTCTCCGTCCAGAACCTTCTCGATGCGATCGAGGGGTCCAAGTCTCGTCCGCTCGGCAACCTCCTCGTCGGTCTGAACATCCGCCACGTCGGCGGGACGATGGGTCACGTTCTGGCCAAGGCCTTCGGCTCGCTCGATGACCTGGCTGAGGCGTCTGCCGAGGAGATCGCCGCGGTCGACGGTGTCGGCGCGGTGATCGCCAACTCCGTCGCCGAATGGTTCGACAACGACGCGAACCGCGCAGTCGTCGAACGGCTCCGGTCGGCCGGCGTCAACTTTGCCGGCCCGCCGCCACCCGCGCTCACCCAGAACCTCGTCGGGATGTCGGTCGTGGTCACCGGCTCGTTCGTCGGCTTCACCCGCGAAGAAGCGGAGGAGGCGATCACCTCGCGTGGCGGGAAGTCGCCAGGAAGTGTTTCGAAGAAGACCACCGCCGTCGTCATCGGTGAGGAACCCGGCGCGGCCAAGGTCACGAAAGCCGGGGAGCTCGGCGTTCCTACGCTCGATGAAGCAGCATTCGTTCGATTGCTTGAAACCGGCGAGCTCCCGTCGCCGTGACCTACCGATGACGGCAGTCGCTCAGGAAGCGGCGCGGTCGTCGAGATAGTTGCGGAACTCCTCTGCGGAATCGAAGCCGTCCAGCACCGGATCGGACTCGGCCTCGGCGACCCGCAACTGTTGTTCTGCCCGCTCACTTCGCGAAGATGCGATCAGGTGGGCGACGCCGCACGCCCCTCCGTGCACACCGACCATCACCACGAACCAGGTCTCGAACGGCGAGACGTTGTGGCGGGCCAGCCCGGTGCCGAGAGCGGGAGCGGCGATCATCGTGAGAAGCACCTGACGGCGGGCGTGATACCGAACGGCACCGAGTTGCTCGGCGATGTACTCGATCGCGACCGGAACCGGGAGGACGAGCAACAAGACCGGGTCGAGTCGTTGCGCCCAGCCGAACGAGCCCAGCGTGAGGAACATCACGGCAAAGGCGACCGGATAGAGCACAAGGCATCGACGGCACACGTGCCGTCGGCCGATCACCACGCAGCGGTCGTGTTCGTGCGGGAGATGGTGCGACAACGCGAACTC
>JANPDB010000489.1:0-2547 GCA_031431255.1 Acidimicrobiia bacterium
GCCGACCCAGTGAACGTCAGCCGACCCAGTGAACGTCAGCCGACCCAGTGAACGTCAGCCGACCCAGTGAACGTCAGCCGACCCAGTGAACGTCAGCCGACCCAGTGAACGTCAGCCGACCCAGGGAATGTCAGCTGACCCAGGGAATGTCAGCTGACCCACTGAACGCCAGCCGACCCAGGAACACCGGGCACCCACAGCTAGGCCGGCCAGCGACGGAGCGCCTCACCGCGGGGGTCGCTCACCAGCTCGGGCTCCGGTGAGACCACGAGGGTGTGACGGTCGGTCGGGTCCCACGAGAGCCATTCCGGCGCCTTCGGTGACGCATCGACGTTCGGGTCGCCGTGCCGGGCGAAGCTCGCCCAGGCCGGATGGAGTAGGTCAGCCACGAGCTGGCGTTCGGGGCTGTCCCCGGTGAGCATGGTCACGCCGGGCTGGTGCAGGTTGTCGAAGACGAACGGGATCTCGAGGGCGTGGCAGCTTCCGAGCACGCCGCCGAACACCGGGGTCGCCCACACGAATTCGTATGCCCACAGACTGTTTGCCCCGCCCTCGTGGAGAGCCGTTGCCAGACGATGCGCCGGTACTCGGAACACTTCGTCCGTCGAGATCTCCGACCACGTGTCGGCGGCGGACCGCTCGGGGACGTCGGCGAGGTAGGCGTCGGCAATTGCCTCGGCCGCGGCCGGGCCGACCGAGTCGGACAGTCGTCGGCGGATGCCATCAGCGTCGATCGACCGAAGAGCGGGGTCGAACGCGGTGAAGAGGCGCATCTCGTCGCGGGTCGTCCCGAGCAGAACGTCGACGCCCTCCCACGCGCCCGAACGGACAACGTCGTGCGGGTGCTGCGGGAGCGACGGCGTGCCCGTGCCCGGCTGCCATGGCAGTCCGTCGGGCTCCTTGGCCTTGGCCGCGGCCCGTTCCGACGCAGCGATGATCTCGCCGACCGTGCGATCGGCGAGCGAGGCAATCCCGTCCCTGGTCGGGTCGACGCCGAGCTCGTCCAGAAAGGCCCGGGCAATCCTGGACGCCCGGTCGGGATCGGAGATGTGAGCGGCCGCTCCGGATTGGAGGATGGCCCGGCGGAACAGTCCTCGGGCGGCCGGCGCTCCGAGGAGGGTGCCGATGCTGAACGCTCCCGCCGATTCGCCGAAGACGGTCACGTTGGCCGGGTCGCCGCCGAACGACGCGATGCAGTCGTGCACCCATTCGAGGGCGGCGACCTGGTCGAGGAGTCCGGCGTTCGGCGTGGCAAGGTCGGTGGCGTCGGGCACGAGCGACGAGATGTCGAGGTAGCCGAGGGCGCCCAGCCGGTAGTTGATGGTGACGACGACGACGTCGTGGTTGGCGGCGAAGCGATGGCCGTCGTACCACGGGATCGATCCGGCCCCCGTGACGTACGCACCGCCATGGATCCACACCATCACCGGTCGCGCGTCGTCGTCGGCTTCGGGCGTCCAGACGTTGAGGTTGAGGCAGTCGTCGGCGCCGGGCTTGCTGCGGGCTCCGAGGAGCGCGCCGGTCATCGAGACGCTCTGCGGGCAGAATGCGCCGTAGGAGGTGGCGTCACGGACGTCGGTCCACGGCGCTTCGGGCTGCGGCGCGGCGAAGCGGGCCGGACCGGAGATCGGCGCACCGAAGGGAATGCCGAGAAAGCGCGTGACCGGCCGCAGGTGCCGCTCATCACTGGGAAGAGCAACCCCCCGAACGGGTCCGGAGCGGGTAGTCGCGACGTGTTCGATCAAAGCCATGGCACGACCAGTTTCGCCCAGGCAAAGCCGGGAGTGTGAACCGGCGGCCTCCGTCGGCCGGTCGGGTCAGCGGCGCGGACGCTCGGTGATCACCGGATCGATGCCCGGCCGGTAGAGCTCATGGGAGCGGCGCCACTGGGCGAAGGCTCCGAGGATGTGGGGCGGATCGCCGTGGATCTCCGTGAAACCGCCGTTGAGCGATCTGGTGTCGAAGTACGCGGCGTCGACGCCGTCGGCGTAGAGGCGACATGCCGGGGTGTAGCCCATCGCGGTGAGCCGCTCGTATTCGGCCTCGAAGTCGTGGACGAGGTACGCGTTGTGGTGGAAGCCTTCCTCGCCGGCCGCGTACATGTCTCGGTAGATCGACGGGGTGTCGTCGTGCTGGGTGATGAACTGGATCATGATGTCGCCCAGATAGCCGAAGGCGTAGGACACGTCGGCTTCCTTGTCGGTGTCGCGGTACATGAAGCGGTCGGTCTTGTGATGATGCGTCACGACGAACGGGCCGGCACCGTGCAGGTCGCTCCAACGCTGGATCGACGCGTTGATGTCGTTGACTAGGTAGGCGACCTGGAAGAGCGAGCGGTTCATCGGGGACCTCGCAGAAAGGAGCAGGAAACGGCGGGACGGGCTTCGGCAGTTCAGCACGTGGCAACGCCGGCTGTCGCATCGAGGGACGCAGCGTCAATCGGCTCCAGCTACTGTCGCCGCCCGTGGTCGTGCGTCTCCCTCTCCCCGCTGGGCTGCGGACCTGGTTCGCCGAACAGCGCAGCGAGGCGGTCCGTCACGGATGGGA
>JANPDB010000490.1:0-3585 GCA_031431255.1 Acidimicrobiia bacterium
GCCATCTCCCAGCCGACGACGTCCTCTGTCCTCCCTGAACTCGTCGAACCGAAGAACATCGGTGGAGCGATATCGCTCAACTCGGCGACCATGAACGGATCGCGGTCGGTGGCCCCGATCATCGTGCTCGCGCTGACCGCCACGGGCTTCGCCGTGCCGGGCTTTTTCTTCCTCAACGCGCTTTCGTACTTCGCGATGATCGTTGCCCTGTGGAAGCTGCCGATGCGACGCCGGATCGAACATCGCGGATCGTCGGGCAAAGCGGCATTCCTCGACGGCATCCGCGAGGCGCGAGCGAACCCGGTGGTCGGGACGCTGCTCGTCTACCTCTTCTCGCTGTCGCTCATCTCACTGCCGTTCATCGGACAGTTCGCGACCATCGTCGAACGATCCTTCGGCACGACCAGTAAGCGGACGTATCTCATCCTGTTCTCCACGTGGGGCTTCGGCGCGGCGCTCGGAGCGTTGAGCATCGGCACGGTGCTCGCTCGTCGCGACAAGCGTCGGTTGGTGTCGGAGTTCTTCGTCGGATTCGCGGTGGCGCTCGCCGCCTGGTCGTTCGCCGGTTCACCGGCGGTTGCCATGCCGGTCGCCTTCGCTCTGGGGTTTACGTATTTCGGATCGACGACGGCCATGTCGTCGGTGCTGCAGGCCCACCTCGACATCCGCCGACGGGCTCCGGTGATGGCGCTGTGGTTCATGGCGTTCGGCGGCACCGTCCCGTTCGGTGCGATGTGGGGTGGTTGGGCGATGGACCACTGGTCGGTGAGGGGCACGCTCCTCGTCGGCGCAGCCTGGCTCGCCATTCTCTCGGTTGCGGCGCGCGACCTGCCGGGACGAAGCGATGCCTGGCGCGCCCGGAGGGTTGACGTTGCGGCCGACGACGAATTCTCCGTCGGCGCCGCGTCCTCGATGTCCACGAGTCACGCCCTCGAGTTGTAACTACCTCGGTTTCGGGGGTCGCTCCGGATGATGCGAGCCTGTCCCGTGGTGACGGCAGGACGGGGTCAGCGATAGTCGGAGAGCGGCGGACACGAGCAGACGACGTTGCGGTCGCCGAAGGCACCGTCGATGCGTGAGACGGGCGGCCAGTACTTGTCCTTGCGCAGCGTGGGGAGCGGGTAGGCAGCAACCTCGCGAGGGTACGCGCGGTTCCACGAGTCGCTGAGCACGTCCTCAGCCGGGTGTGGAGCGTGGACAAGCGGGTTGTCGTCGGCCGGCCATTCCCCGGACACGACCCGGTCGACCTCGCCCCGGATCGCGATCATGGCGTCACAGAAGCGATCCAGCTCGGCGAGCGATTCACTCTCCGTCGGTTCGACCATGAGCGTGCCGGCGACCGGGAACGACATGGTGGGTGCATGGAATCCGTAGTCCATGAGTCGTTTGGCGACGTCGTCGACGGTGATCCCCGTCGACTGCGTCAGGGGGCGGAGATCGAGGATGCACTCGTGGGCCACGCGTCCGTTCCGGCCGGTGTAGAGGACCGGGTAGTAGCCCTGGAGCCGATGGGCGATGTAGTTCGCCGAGAGAATCGCCATCGCTGTGGCCATCCGAAGCCCCTCCGGTCCCATCATCGTGATGTACGTCCATGGGATCGGCAGGATTCCGGCCGATCCGTACGGCGCAGAAGTAAGCGCACCTATGGATGCTTCGGAAGCGTGACCAGCGACCGATGACGTGCCCTCGATCGCGCCGTGGCCGGGAAGGAACGGCGCGAGGTGGGTCTTGACACATACCGGTCCGACTCCGGGTCCTCCGCCGCCGTGGGGGATGCAGAACGTCTTGTGGAGATTGAGGTGGCTGACGTCCGCGCCGAACTTCCCCGGCTTGGCCAGACCGACCAGCGCGTTGAGATTGGCCCCGTCGAGGTACACCTGACCGCCCGCACCGTGGACAAGAGCACAGATGTCGACGATTGCCGTCTCGAACACACCGTGGGTGCTGGGGTAGGTGATCATCAGCGCGCTTAGTTGCGGGCCGTATTCAGCGATCCTCGCGCAGAGGTCTTCCAGGTCCACGTTGCCACTGTCGTCGCAGGCGACCACCACGACGGTCATGCCGCACATCGTTGCGCTGGCGGCGTTCGTGCCGTGGGCCGATGACGGGATCAGACAAACAGTCCGAGCACTCTCGCCGCGGGAGCGGTGGTACGCCCGTATGGCGAGGAGGCCCGCATACTCGCCCTGCGATCCGGCGTTCGGCTGTAGCGAGACCGCGTCGTAGCCGGTGATCTCCACGAGCATCCGCTCGAGTTCGTCGATCAGCCCGTGGTACCCGGCAGTTTGGGCGGCCGGTGCGAACGGATGCACGTCGGCGAACTCTGGCCACGTGACGGGGATCATCTCCGTCGTGGCATTGAGCTTCATCGTGCACGAGCCGAGGGGGATCATCGTCCGGTCGAGGGCGAGGTCGCGATCCGCAAGACGGCGCAGGTAGCGGAGCATCTCCGTTTCGGTGCGGTAGCGGCGGAACACGGGATGGGTGAGGATCTCGCCGGTCCTCCGATCCTCGTCGGGCATACCGCTGGAGACCCCTTCGAGACGCAACTCGCTGGGCGAGGCGGGGCAACCCAGTGACGACAGCACCGCCGCGAGGTGATCGTCGGTGGTTGTTTCGTCGCACGTGACGGCGAAGTGGTCGGCATCGACCAAGCGGACGTTCACGCCTCGTGCCAGGGCGTCGGCCAGGATGGTCTCCGCCCGGGAGGGCACCCTGAGGGTGACGGTGTCGAACCAGGTCGAGTTCTCCGTGTCGAATCCCACGCTCCTGGCTCCGGCGGCGATCACCGAGGCGCCGTCGTGGGTGTGCTGCGCGATGCGGCGAAGGCCTTCCGGACCGTGCCAGCACGCATACATGCCGGACATCACGGCGAGGAGGACCTGGGCGGTGCAGATGTTGCTCGTCGCCTTGTCGCGGCGGATGTGCTGCTCGCGCGTCTGCAGGGCGAGGCGCATCGCCGTCCGTCCGGCCGCGTCGACGGATACCCCGACCAGGCGTCCCGGCAGCCCCCGCTTGTCGGCATCACGCACGGCCATGAACCCGGCGTGAGGCCCGCCGAAGCCGAGCGGCACGCCGAATCGCTGGGCCGATCCGACGACGACGTCTGCCCCCCAGCTCCCGGGCGGTGTCAGGACGGTGCAGGCAAGGAGGTCCGTGGCTACGCACACGAGTCCCTTGGCTGCGTGCACGGCGTCGACCAGCGAGCCGCGGGCGTGACGGTCACCGAGCGATCCACTGGTGTCGGGCCAGGCGAGAAGGCAGCCGAAGACGCCCGCGCCAACGTGAGCGGCGAGGGTGTGGGCAGGAGCCACGACGAGTTCCACGCCGAGCGGTTCGGCGCGAGTCCGAACGACGTCGATGACCTGCGGATGGCATCCGGAGTCAAGCAGGAACCTGTCCGACTTCGACTTCGACTGGCGGTGGGCGAGCGCCATCGCTTCTGCGGCGGCCGTCGCCTCGTCGAGGAGCGAGGCGTTCGCCAGATCCATGCCGGTGAGATCGGCGACCATCGTCTGGAAGTTCAGGATCGCCTCGAGGCGCCCCTGGCTGATCTCGGGCTGGTACGGCGTGTAGGAGGTGTAC
>JANPDB010000491.1:0-4512 GCA_031431255.1 Acidimicrobiia bacterium
TGGGCCGGCGCCTCGGCGTCGGTCGATCGACTCGGCACCGTTCCCCTCGACGAAGCATTCGAAGACGGCGTGCGGCGGCTTGTCCTCGCCGATCAGCTCCGGGTGGTCAATGGACGAGCGGTGTGGGCCGGGCGCGGCTCGCCGGCCGTCGGCATCTCTCTGCGATCAAGCAGCGGCGGAGAAGTGCGGATCGTCGACGTGCGGAACAACGACCGCATCGTCGGTACGGTTGACGCCGCGAGGGCACCGGCCTCCGTGCACACCGGCGCGCTCTACCTCCATCAGGGTCAGCAGTACCGAATCACCGGGCTCGATCTCGACGAACTCGTGGCCGAGGCGGAGGCCACCAGCGTGGACGAGTACACCCGCGTCCGGTCGACGACCGACGTGAGGTTCCTCGGGGTGCAGGCGACGAAGCGCGTCGGAGAACTCGCGATGTACGTGGGGCCGGTCGATGTGACCGAGACGATCACCGGCTTCCAGCGCATCCGGATATCCACCGGAGCGACGCTGGCCCTCGAACCACTGGACCTCGAGCCGAGCTCCCTCGTGACCCGAGGCGTTTGGTACGAGGTACCCGACTCCGTGCTCGAGCGCGCCGGCCTCGTCGATAGCGGCGCAGCTGCGTTGCCCGGCGCGCTGCATGCGGCGGAGCACTGCGGCATCGGGGTGCTCCCGCTGTTCGCCATCTGCGACCGGTGGGACGTCGGCGGAGTCTCGATCGCGGCCCACCCCCAGACCGGCAAGCCCACCGTGGTGATCTACGACGGATACCCGGGCGGCTCCGGTGTGGCCGAGCTCGGCTTTGCGGCTGCCGCCGCCCACGTCGCGGCGACCCGCGACGTTCTGGCCACATGTCCGTGCTCCAACGGCTGCCCGTCGTGTGTGCAATCACCGAAGTGCGGCAACGGGAACGAGCCGCTCGACAAGGAGCTCGCCCTCGCGTTTCTCCGTGCGGCCCTCGGGTGAGCGAGGCGGCGCTCGCATCACCTCCATTCGCATGGTGGCCGACTGGCGAAGCGTTGCGCCCGGCAGCAGACGACCGAGCACCGGAAGCCTTGCTGCAAGGTCGAGTTCAACCGTGGCCGTGCCGGTCGTGGGGTCGGCGCGAACCGACAGCGCCGAGCCGAGTCCGCTCCGACGACGGGCCGCGCCGACCGGGTCTTCGCCGACGGCGAGCGCACGCGCCGCTTCTCGTGCTGCGTGCACACAGAGGATGTTGTCACGCAGCACGAGGCCGAGGTCGAGCAACGCCATAGCGACCACCGCAACGAAGGGCAGCACGAGGGCGAATTCAACGGTCGCCTGTCCTCGCTCGACCTCGGAGCGCACCTCAGTTCGCCTTGCCCTTGATGAGGGTGAGGACATGATCGAACAGAACACCGACCGCCACCTCAGTTCGCCTTGCCCTTGATGAGGGTGAGGACGTGATCGAACAGAGCGTCGAGCAGGTTGGTCTTCGTGGCCCAGCTGATGAGCAGCGTGGCGACCAGTGCGGCGCCGAGGAGGACGAGCGCGTATTCAACCGAGGCTTGGCCACACTCCTCCCGACGGACCGCGGAACAGGCAACTCGACCGGCAGAGAACAACGTGTACATAACAAACTCCTAGAGATGAAGCGCGCCAAGACCACTCAGCAGAAGCGGCGCGACGGTGAGAAGAACGAACGCGGGGAGTGTGAGACAGACCACGGGGAAGAGCAGGACTACCGGGAGCCGGCGTGGCCGGGCTTCGGCATCGCGCCGACGACTTGCCCGGGCTTCGACGGCGAGGCCACGAAGTGTTTCGACGACGGGAAGCCCGAGCCGGCTGCTGGCCAGTAGGACATCAGCCATGGCCCGCAGCTCGGGAGCGGACACGATGAGGCGCCGCATGGCCTCGTCGAACGGCGCTCCTTGACGCAGGTCGGCGGCGACGCCCTGCAGCGCGGGACGAAGAGCTGACGCATCGACCTCGGCTACGACGAGGAGAGCCACGGACGGAGTCGTGCCGCATTCGAGGGCCGAGCGAAGGAGTTCGATGGTGTGGCCGACTGCGGCGATCCGTTCCCGGTGCTGGCGGTGGCGGGCGATGGTGGCGTGAAGCTTCGGCCCGACCGCAACCACGACGATGGCGAGCACCCCGAGCCACGGACGGAGGAACACGAGCGGCGGCAGAACGATGACCGCAAGACCCATGCGACGGTGTTGCTCGGTGGTCCACGCGGTGGAAGTCGGCGAACCGCGAGGGCGGACGCGGACCGCGTCGACACTCCCCTGGAGAACAACCGTGCTCCGCTCGACTGCCGTGCCGACAAGTTCGAGCAGGGGCACCCGTGGCGGGCCGGCCTGTACAGAACGACAGTCGGCCAGGGCAATGAGTCGGCGTTCGGGCCCGACGCCGACGACGAGTTGCCGGACGAGCACAGAGCGAATGGCCGACAGGACGGGGTGAGTCGGCCGCCGCGTCAAGGCCGAGGTGGGGGCGTGCATCCGGCCACCCGCAGTTGCCCGCCGGATCCACAGCCATGCGGCGACGTCGAACGACAGGCCGGTGCAAATGAGCGCCCAGCCGACCGGCGTATGGAGCAGCAGCCTCGAAGCGACCGGGTCGCGTAACACCATCTGCGCGCTGAATACCAACGGCGCGATCGTCATCACCGTTGCCGAAGCCTTCGCCTGACTCGCTTGAGCCTCGGTCTCCTGGGCGAGCGCTCGCCGTTCGCTTGCCAAATCGGCCACGGCCTCGACAGCAGAGGCGCGCAGCCCCCCGACGCGTTCGGCCACCACGACGACGTGAACGAGATCATCGAGGATGTTCGGGCGGACAACACAGGACACGTCGATGTGCCAACGAGCGGTCGCCGCGGAGAGCGGCTCGCCCCGCATCAGCATGCTGGCGGCATACGACCCGCGAACCGCGCCCTTGGCTGCGCCAAGCGCTTCGGCAAACGCGAGACCGGCCGGATCACCGGCGCGGAGTCTCCGAGCGATGTCGTGGAGAACGACCGGGAGTTCCCGCTCGACGCGGCGAGCGGCGGCTCGGTGGCTCCACCCACGCACCTGGGAGTACAGACCTGCGACGAGGATTCCGACCACGAGCGCGCTGATCGGACCGACAGCCACCAACGCCACGAACGGGGCGGCGGCGAGGTGCGACGGATGCCAGATGTATCCACGTCGCCCCGGCACGACGGTGCCGTCGGTGGTACTCGCAGGCAGACGTCGAGGACCCTGAGCCCTCACCATCGGCAACGTGAGCATTGCGGCCGCGGTCGCCACGACAACGCTCATTGCGCTCACGTCTCCTCCGCTGGAAGCGCGCAACGACCCGTGCTCAGCGCGTCCACGACCAGTTCGTCGCCGACAAGGCGGATTCGATCGATCGACGCGACGCATCGGGCACCGTCGGTCTGACGCGCCACCCCAACGATCAGGTCGAAGGCCGCGGCGATCTGCCGACGAACGGCCACATCGGACAAGCCGGACCCCGCCAGCAGAACGAGCGTCTCCAATCGCCGAAGGGCATCCACGGCAGCGCGCGCGTGGATCGTGGCGAGACCCCCGCGATGTCCGGTGAGCAGCGCCTGCACCAGATCGAACGCCTCGGACCCTCGGACCTCGCCGACGATCAGACGGTCGGGCCGCATGCGCAGCGCGGTGCGGACCAGCGCGCGCAGATCGACCGCTCCGAGACCCTCCGCCGTGGCCGGTCGGCACTCCAGGCGAACCACGTGTTCCCCGGGCAGTCGAAGCTCGGCGGTGTCTTCGATGGTGATGAGCCGTTCGTCGTCGGCGATCGATGCGCCGAGGGCATTCAGCAGGGTGGTCTTGCCGGAGCCAGTCGCGCCGAACACGAGGATCGAGCGGCGATCCTTCACCGCGACGCGCAAGGTCTCGGCGGACGACGCGTCGGCGAGTTCGGCGAGTGTGAGCGGAAGTGACCTGAATCTCCGAATGGTCAAGTACGGTCCGTCGACCGCGAGGGGCGGAAGCACGGCGTGCATGCGCGAGCCATCGGCCAGACGGGCGTCGACCATCGGGCTCAACCGATCGAGGCGGAGCCCGAGCGGAAGAATGATCCGATCGATCGCTCGGCGAAGCGTGATGGCATCGAGCGAGATCTCCGAGCGGGAGAGCACGCCGAGTCGTTCCGTCCACACCGAACCCGGACCGTTCACCATGATCTCGGTGATCTCGGGGTCATGGAGGAACACTTCGAGCGGTCCGAAACCGGCGATGTCGGCCACGACCTCGGCAACACTCCCGTCGATCTCGGCGGGACTGAGGAGCGGGCTGATACGTCGGAGCACGTGACGGGTGGCGTCGCGCACGTGCGAGCGGAGAGGAGGCGCAGTTGCGTCATCGATATCGGCGAGTTGACCGCGACCGACCAACTCGTCGATGACCGATTGTCGCAACGACGCCATCGTCGGTTTCATCGGACGCGGTCGAACGGGTTCTCGACGACCGGACGAAGGGCCCGCGTGAGCAACCGCGGCGGACGCGATGCGAGAAGGCCGGCGTCGACGGC
>JANPDB010000492.1:0-2192 GCA_031431255.1 Acidimicrobiia bacterium
GTGCCGCCGTCCGACGGGAACCTCAGTTCACGAGCGGAAGAACTTCCTTCATGAACCGCTCCATCTGCTCCTCGGCTTTCGAGTACGGGTCGCCGAGAAGGTGCGGGAAGATCGTGAGGCTTTCCACACCGAGAAGATCACGGAAGTCCTGCACCTGCGACGCCACGCCTTCGGGTGTGCCGACGAGCATGGTGCGCTGGTCGATCGATTCTTCGAGGGTGGGAATGAGCCCGGGGGCCACTGGCCGACCGTCGGCCCCCATGTACCCGCGGCTCCAGCCGTAGGGGCCGAGGAACTTCCAGAACTCGTCGTGGCCGTTGCGTGCCGACGCCATCGCCTTCTCGTGGGTGTCCTCGATGCGTACGCTGACCACGAGCATGCGCTTGTCACCCTCGGCGAGGCGGACCCCGTGATGTTGTTCGTGGAGTTCGCCGTAGCGGTCCCACATCCGCTTGATGAACTTCGGGTGCTGGTTCCAGAACACCGCTCCATGGTCCACGACGGGAACGTATTCCACGGTCGGAGGGCTCGTGACGGCCTGCCAGATCTCGTACGGATAGACCGGCCGCGGAATGAGCGTGAGCTCGGAAACCGTGGAGCCACGATCGGGAATGCCGGGTTGGGGGATCTGGAAGTACTTCCCCGAATACGAGAACTTCTCCATGCTCAGCGATCGGCGGACGATCTCCATCGCCTCTTCGAACCACTCGCGGTTGCGGATGTCATCAGCCGCCTGGTCGGGGTTGTCCTGGGAACCGACCGACACGTGGTCGGGGTTCAGGTGGAGCAGCTCGCGGGGAACGGTGCCCCGACCGACGCCGAGGATGCCGCGTCCGCCGGAGAGGTTATGCATGGTCGAGAAGTCCTCGGCCAGGCGCAGCGGGTTCCACTGCGGGACCACGTTGAACATCGCGCCGAGGCGGATCTTCTCGGTGCGCGCGGCGATCCAGGCCGAGATGAGAATGCCGTTGGGGATGACCTCGTAGCCCTCGTACTGGAAGTGGTGCTCGGTCGTCCAGAAGCTGTCGAAGCCAAGCCGATCGGCGGCCACGGCGGTGTCGATGTAGTCCAGCGTGGCTTTCCAGCACGCGGCGTTGTCGTAGCGCCGATCCATGGGTGCCGGCGCACCGGCGCCGGCGTCGTTCATCTCCACGCCCCCGAAGAAAAATGCACCGATCTTCATGTCAGCTCCCCTCGTCGAATGACGGCCACCCTAGCAAGTCGATATTGACGACATCTATACCGGCACGAACGATTCTCTCTTTGGAAACCTTGTCCGTCACGCATCGTCGGTCGACCCAGGCGACGGAGAACGGCCTCACCGATCCAGCCCGCTCGTCGGTGCCGCTCCGGTGCTTCGCCAGGCCCGCTCGAACGGCAGCCGCCACGCGTACGGAGCGATGAGCTGATGGATCGCGTTCGGACCCCAGGACCCGGCGGCGTAGGGACGCACGGGAGGCGGGGACTCGAGAAGCCCCGAGGAGAGCTCCCACAGACGTTCGATGCCTTCAGCGGTGGTGAACAGCGTGTGGTCACCGCTCATCGCGTCATGGATCAGGCGCTCGTACGCTTCGAGAACATCACCCTGGCGCCCCGTCTCATGGAGCGCGAACTGGAGGCTGAGCTTGTCCAGCTTCATGCCGGCACCTGGACGCTTGCCATAGAACGAAAGGGAAAGCTTGGACGCGTCGGCCAGGTCGAAGGTGAGGTGGTCGGGTCCCTGGGCCCCCACGCCTGATCCCGGTGGGAACATGCTCTTCGGGGGCTCACGGAACGCAATGGAGATGATGCGTGCACCTTCGGCCATCTTCTTGCCCGTCCGAAGGAAGAACGGCACCCCCGCCCATCGCCACGTGTCGATCTCGCAGCGCAACGCGATGAACGTCTCCGTCTCCGAGTCCGGTGCGACGCCGGGCTCGTCCCGGTAGCCGAGGTACTGACCGCGCACAACGTGGGCGGGCTCGATCGGCTTCATCGACCGGAACACCTTGTTCTTCTCCTCGGTGATCGCCCGGGGGTCGAGTGCGGTCGGCGGCTCCATGGCCATGAACGCGAGGACCTGGAACAGGTGCGTGACCACCATGTCGCGGTACGCGCCGGTCGACTCGTAGAAGCCGACCCGCTTCTCCAACGCGAGGGTTTCGGGCACGTCGATCTGCACGTGATCGATGTGGTTGCGGTTCCAGATGGGC
>JANPDB010000493.1:0-3147 GCA_031431255.1 Acidimicrobiia bacterium
ACGATCGGGGTGATCTGGGCAGCCTTGGTGAGCGCCTTCACGTCGCTGACCTGATCGGGCGTCATCATGGTGATGACGATGCCCTCGGCCCCGGCGCGGGCGGTGCGTCCCGAGCGGTGCAGGTACGCCTTGTGCTCGGTGGGCGGGTCGACGTGGATGACGAGTGCGATGTCGTCGACATGGATGCCGCGAGCGGCGATGTCGGTGGCGACAAGGACCTTGCACGAACCGTCGGCAAACGCCGAGAGGTTCCGCTCCCGGGCGTTCTGCGAGAGGTTGCCGTGGAGGTCGACAGCTGGGATGCCGGATCTCGTCAGCTGTTGGGCCAACTTCTTCGCGCTGTGCTTGGTCCGCATGAACAGCAGCGAACGGTCGTGCCCGGAGGCAAGCTCGCGGACTACGGCGAGCTTGTCGTCACGGGTCACGGCGAACACGTGGTGGGTCATCGTCGTGACGGGGGAGACCTCGGGATCGAGCGAGTGGACTACCGGAGTGTTCATGAATCGCTTCACGAGAACGTCGACGCCATTGTCGAGGGTCGCCGAGAAGAGCAGACGCTGGCCGTCGCGCGGCGTGGCTTCGAGGAGGCGGCGGACACCGGGAAGGAACCCGAGGTCAGCCATGTGGTCGGCCTCGTCGAGGACGGTGATCTCGACGTCGTCGAGGCGGCAGTGGCCCTGCTGGATGAGGTCTTCGAGGCGCCCGGGACAGGCGATCACGATGTCGACCCCGCCGCGCAGCGAATTCACCTGCGGACCCTGGCCGACGCCGCCGTAGATGGACATGATGCGCAGACCGACGGCCTTGGCGAGCGGCCGGAAGACCTCGCTGACCTGGTTTGCCAGTTCGCGGGTGGGGACGAGCACGAGTGCTCTCGGCCGGTTCGTGCGCCGCTTGTTCGTGGACGCGGCGAGCAACGCGACGGTCGGGATGGCGAAGGCGAGCGTCTTGCCGCTGCCGGTTTTGCCGCGGCCGAGGAGGTCGCGGCCGGCCAGTGCGTCGGGAAGGGTGGCGGCCTGGATGGGGAAGGGGTCGCTGATGCCGTTGTCGGCAAGGGCAGTGACGAGAGTGGCGGGCACGCCGAGGGACGCGAACGTCTCGTTCGCGAGGGTGGTGGACATGGTTGTTCGACTCAGTTTCAAAGAAGTGGTTGGCCGTTGATGCTTGGCCAGCCGTTCGAAACGGCGAACACCCCGAGAGGGGAAACCATGCGCACGAAGTGCGCTGCACTCGACCGTTGCCCGACGAACATCGTCATGCAACAGAAGCAACCTTAGTTGATGGCGTGGCGCCGGCGATCGGATGTGCCGCACGGCACCCCTCTCCCGTACGATCCGAACGTGACCACCGTGCTCGATCTCTTCCGACTGGACGGCCATGTCGCCGTTGTGACTGGCGGAGGGACGGGCATCGGCCGAGCGATGGCGCTCGGTCTGGCCGAGGCCGGTGCCGACGTGGTGATCGCCGGACGTCGGCCGGAACCGCTGCACGCCGTGGTCGCAGAGATCGAGTCGCTCGGGCGACGAGCCCTCGCAGTTCCGACGGACGTCACCATTTCCTCCGAGCTGGAGAACCTTGCCGCTCGGGCAGTGGCGGCCTTCGGTCCGGTGACCACGTGGATCAACAATGCAGGTGGATTGCAGGGCGATCCCATGGGCACCGTTGCCGATCTCGCGGAGGACGTGTGGCATTCCGTCATCGACCGCAACTTCACCGCGGTCTTCCTTGCCAGCAAGATCGCCCAGACGGTCTTGACCGACGGCGGAACGATCATCAACGTGTCGTCGATCGGCGCCTTCCGTGACGGCACGCCGGGTCACGGTGCATACTGCGCGGCCAAGGCGGCCGTCAACCATCTGACGCAGACACTGGCGCTCGAGTGTGCGCCGCGCAGGATCCGAGTGAACGCGATCGCTCCGGGTCCCGTGGCCACCGAGGACTATTACGAGTCGTCGGGCTTCACCGACGCGCAGTTCGAGAAGATGGCGTCGAAGCAGCCCCTCGGACGAATCGGCAAGGATGACGACTTCAAGGCTGCCGCTGTCTTCCTGGCGTCGCCGGGCGCGTCGTGGATCACGGGTCAGATCGTCGTGGTGAGCGGAGCGCCGTAGCGCACGTTGCTCGGCGCGCAGATGATCAGCGCGCTGATGTTCCGTCGGGAAGCGGCGGCCATCGGCCGATGCCGCCCCGCTCGAGCAGCATGCCGGTCATCGTCCGGTCGGCGTTCGTGGAGCGCCACGTGAGCATCTCCTGCGACAGCGAGAGGACGATCGCCGGGTCGGTGATCTCGGTTCGCCAGGTGGGGTCGGCAGCCAGGTCGTAGCAGCGCCATGTCCCGTCGCCGAACTGGACGTACGCGGCGGACTCGGTGCGAAGAACTGCGAGGTGCTGGCGTTCGAGGCGACGGTCCCACGGCCACTGATGGGCACCATCGGCGATGTAGACGGATCGCCAGTCGAACTCCCAGTGCGCGGCCGTCCGCCAGAACCGCGGCGGCTCACCGCGGAGGAAGGGCGTCAGTGGAAGCCCATCGCACTGTTGGGGAACCTCCACACCGATGGCGTCGCAGATCGTCGGGAAGACGTCGACGTTCTCGGTGAAGGCCGAAACGACCGCGCCGTGTTGACCCGGGTACCGGGGATCGCGGACGATCGCGGGCACGTGGTAGCTCGACTCGAAGAACCCGCCTTTGCCCATCAGCCCGTGGTCGCCGAGCTGCTCGCCATGGTCCGACGTCACGATCACGATGGTGTCGTCCCACGCTCCGGTCTCTCGGAGCGCTTGCCAGAGGCGGTTCATCTGTTCGTCGACGTCGCCGATCATCCCGAAGTACTGCGAGCGGAGGTGTCGGAGTTCCTGCTCAGTGTCCGGAGGGGCGAAGAACGGATGGCCCATCAAGCCATGGTGCGTCCGATGGCGGTATTGCGTCGGGACGGGATCGATCGCCCCGCCGCACTGCTCCGGGTCGTATGCGTCGGCCCACCGGCCGGCGGCGCTGAACGGAGGATGGGGGCGGAGGTAGCTCGCATGCGCGAACCACGGCGCCCGTTGTTCACCGATCCAGCCGATGAGCCGGTCGGTGGTGAACGCCGTGAGACCGTGCTCCGCCGGGCGGGTCGACTCGGTCGCGAGGAGGTGCCAGATGCC
>JANPDB010000494.1:0-3426 GCA_031431255.1 Acidimicrobiia bacterium
AGCCGGGCGGTAGAAGTCGTCGGACGTGACGATTTCCGCTGCCGCGGCGATTGCCTCCCGGCTGAGGAGCATCGCACCGAGAACCGATTCCTCGGCTTCGAGGTTGTGGGGTTGAAGACGGACGCCTCCAACGGGGCCCGGTGACGAAGTACGTCGACGGGCGTCGTCTAGTGCAATGGCCATGGTTGCAGTCGGCTCAGTTCGGCGAGTCGGGATGAACGGGGTGACGCGCCGCTCCGTCGGCAATCGCGGTCTGTTGGTGGGGGTATGAGTGTGGTTGGTCGATGCTTTGGGTAACGAGGGGGTAAACGGAGGGGAAAGGGGTGGGGATGACCATCGGAGAACCTCGACGAACCGTGGACAACGTTGTGGACAACCTCGAAGTTCTCCACAACCGCCAGTATGGGGAGGGGGTGAGACAACGCGGGAGCCTGTGCAACGTTGTGCTCTCTCGGGGCGACCTGACCAACGTTCGTCGGGAAGGCGCGATCGGTGGCATGCCTCCGATCATCACCTACGGCGTGGTCGTGATCGGGCATGCCCGGTGCGGCGTGACACGTCGCGAGGTGTCACGCCGCGAGTCGCTCAACTCCGCTCGGGCGTGCGCTCCAACCGGAGGATCGCCGCGCCGAGCGAAAGGCACAGCGGCGAGTAGAGCACGAGGTCAAGCACGCGAAACGTCGATGTGGTCGCTGGACGTCCGATCGCGCTCGAGACGAGACCCCCTGCGCCGCGCAAACCGAGCACAACGGCAACCGCGATGACGGCGGGACGGGTCACGATCGTCGGGAAACGCCGTCCGAACGATGATCCCGGGTGTGCCCGGGCCGCCACGATGGCTGACGCAACACCCAGGAGAGCCGCCACCGTGGCTGAAGCGCCCGACGATGGGAAGGTGTTTCCTCCCACCACGGTGCGTGCCAACGACCGGGCATCGGACGCGGGGAGCGTCGACCCCATCGCCCACGCAAGGTGCAAGAGGCCGATTCCGGCCAGCGATAGTGCGGCGCTCGTTCCGGCGCGCACGCCGGTGCGATCCGGGCGGTGCGGAACGAGGGCTCGGATGAGTTGGCGGACGTAGAACGAATGTCGGCTTCCGTTGACGGGGGCCCCGGACAGCGCTGCCTCGGCGTTGTCAAACCCGTCCTCGATGAGCGCGTCGTGGAGCCACCGGACCATCAACGGCCAGGCCACGTGCATCGTGCCGATCGGTTCCGCCGAGATGGTGTGGCGAATGCTCGTGGCCGAGCCGGCCGCGAGGACCTCGAATGCGTGCGTGCCCTCGAGACCGGTTGGCGGCTCGAACCGGAACACAACAGATCGGCCGGGTTCGATGCGCTCGACGTGATAGCGAACGGTGTCGTGACCACCGCGCGATCCAACGGTCAGACCGTTGTCGAGTTTCATCTTGGGCCACGGATCGGGTGGCCACAGCTGGTCGTTCGGGGTTGCCAGCGTCTCGACAAGCTCCCACACCTCAGCGGGTGTTCCTTGGACAGTTCGTTCGTGCTCGTTCTTCATCGCATCTCCCATACGGTGGCGTATGTTTCTGAACATACGGTACCGTATGTAATGGCTCGGACGTCAACGAATCGACTGACAAGAGAGGATTGGGCCGACGCAGCCCTCGCCGTCATTGGTGAATCGGGGGTCGAATCGGTGGCCATCGAACCGCTTGCGCTCGTGCTCGGGGTAACCAAAGGAAGCTTCTACTGGCACTTCCATACTCGCCGTGAATTGGTCGATGCCGCACTCATCCGTTGGGAGCAGCGGGCCACCGCAGACATCATCACCGCTTTGTCGCCGATCGCCGACCCCGAGGAGCGACTAAGGACGTTGTTCTCCGTGGCGTTCCTGGACACGCCTGAGGACCGCATCGAGGACGCCATCGTTCGGGCTGTCGCCGACCCACTTGTCGATGCGGCGGTGGATCGGGTCAACACCCAACGCTTGGAGTATCTGGTGGCAGTCTTCCGAGAACTGGGTCATCCGCTCGCGGAAGCCAGACACCGCGCGCGGGTCGGCTACTCGGCGCTCCTTGGGCACCGACGGCTTCAAGCATCGACAACGACCCGACTTTCGAAGGCCGCGGTTCGGCGTTTTGGCGACGAGTTGGCGCGCTCGCTAGCGGCGTGAGTCAATCCTGGTGGAGTGTGCGAACGCCGGATCGACTCGGAGTTCCCCACGCCCAATGCCTTGGGCCTCGCGCTGCGGCTCTGCTACCTTCGCTTCGTTGGCTGTGAGGCAGCATCCTCGTTCGCCGCTCAAACGATTCGCTCGTCGGTAACGGCGTTCTCGGAGATCGTGAGGGCCGCGATGCACTGGCACAGCGACCGCACCGTGCCGATCTCGGTGTCCGTCCATCTCCGCAGCGCCGCGACCCGAGGAATCCATGCACGAGCCGTCACCAGCCACTGTCCGATGCGTCGGGCTCGGCCGAACCTACGCCGCATCTCACCGTGGCGATCCTGTTCAAGCACTCGAAGCCATCGATCTCACGTTGGAACCGGAGACGATCACCGTGCTGATTGGTCCGTCGGGTTGCGGGAAGTCGACGCTCCTGCGCCTCATCGGCGGACTCGACTCACCAACAACAGGTGAGGTTCGGATCGGGAACCGCACGGCCGACGACGCTCGGCAGGCCAAACAGTTCGGGTTCGTCCCACAAGCTCCGACGCTGCTCTCCTGGCGGTCGGTCCGTGACAACGTCCGCCTCCTCACCGAGGTCAACGTCAGAGCGTCGGGAAAGCCCGCGAGTAGCGATGCCGAGGTCGATGCGATGCTCGCTGCAGTTGGCCTGCGAGGCTTCGAATCTGCTCGCCCGTCGACCCTTTCGGGCGGAATGGCCCAGCGAGTCGCGCTTGCCCGAGCGTTCGTCCTCGGTGCTGATGTCCTCCTGCTGGATGAACCGTTCGCCGCATTGGACGAACTCACACGCGCCGAGATGCGCCGACTCCTCTGCGAGCTGTGGGCCGCCCATCGCTCCACGGTGGTGTTCAGCACCCATGACCTGAACGAAGCGGCGCTCCTGGCGGACCGGGTGATCGTGCTCTCGGGCCGGCCCGGACGGATCATCGCCGACATCCCGGTCGGGCTGCCGCGTCCGGCTCCCGAGGGCGTGGAGGACACACTGGCGTACGGAGAAGCGTTGCGCCGTGTGCGTGCCGCGCTCCGCACCGCTCAGCAGCAGACGGCAATCGGCCGGGCCTCATGAGGCGCCACCTCTGGCTCGCCCCGTTCGTCGGCATCGCCGGGTTCCTCGGCGTCTGGGAGTTGTTCGTCCGGATCTTCGACATCGAGTCGTACAAATTGCCTCGTCCATCGGACGTGGTCCGTGACATCTTCACGAACCGGTCCGCTTACTGGTACGACGCCTGGCCGACCATCGCTGTTTCGATCGCGGGCTTCGCATTGGCGTTGGTCATC
>JANPDB010000495.1:0-2915 GCA_031431255.1 Acidimicrobiia bacterium
GGCCAACCTCCTCGGGCCCACCGCCCTCGTCGTCGGCAACGAGGCCCGTGGGCTGTCCGCCGACGAACTGGCGCTCATCGAAGGCCGCCTCACGATCCCGATGGCCGGTCGGACGGAGTCGCTCAACGTTTCGATGTCGGCAACGATCCTTGCGTTTGAAGCGGCGCGTCAGCGCCGCCACCGATCTCGGCCGTGACGGCATCTTGCGGGGCATGCCGCGGAACTGCACCTCGCCCGACCCAACTGTCGGGCAGAATCATTCGGTGAATCTGCAACGTTCGTGCCGCGTCCTCGTGCCGCCTCCTAAGGTCGGCTGCACGACTTCCGTCCCGGCCAAGGCCTGAGCCAGCGATGCAACTCGAAGAACTGGCCGGCCTACAAGCCGACGCCGTGGCGGCGATCTCTGCCGCCGACACGCCGGAAGCGTTGAAGACCGTCGAGATCGCCGTCCTCGGCAAGAAGGCGCCGATCACCCTGGCCAACCAGACACTCGGGGCGCTGTCCGTCGACGACCGCAAGGCGTTCGGCGCCGCCATCAATGCCGCCCGATCGGCGGTCACCTCGGCACTTGTCGATCGGCGGGCGGTCGTAGTGGAATCCGCCAGGCGGGCCACGCTCGAAGCGGAACGCCTCGATCTCACCGAACGGCTGTCGCCCGATGTGCCGGGCACGCTGCACCTCATCAGCCGGACCATCAGGGACCTGGAGGACATCTTCGTTGGCATGGGCTTCACGGTGCACCACGGCAACGAGGTCGAGACCGACTGGTTCAACTTCGAAGCCCTCAACTTCCCGCCCGCGCATCCGGCGCGCACCATGCACGACACGTTCTTCCTCGACCTTCCCGGCACCGACGGACGCCGCGACGATGTGCTGTTGCGCACCCACACGTCGCCCATGCAGATCCACGTGATGCAGGGGCAGAAGCCGCCGATCTACGCCGTGATGCCGGGGCGCTGCTATCGCGTCGACACCCCTGACGCCCGGCACCTCCCCGTCTTCCATCAGATCGAGGCGCTGGTCATCGACCGCGGCATCACGCTTGGTCACCTCGCCGGAACCATCGAGCAGTTCATCGCTGCGTACTTCGGCCGCACCAACCTCAAGGTGCGCCTGCGGCCGTCGTTCTTCCCGTTCACCGAACCGTCGGCCGAGTTCGACATCACCTGTCCGTTCTGTGGCGGTGGCGGCTGCCGGGTCTGCTCGCACTCCGGGTGGATCGAGCTCGGCGGCTGCGGCATGGTCCACCCGAACGTGTTGCGCAACGGCGGCATCGACCCGGAGGAGTGGACGGGATTCGCGTGGGGCTTCGGCATCGACCGGCTCGCCATGAACCGTCACAGCGTCGAAGACCTCCGGGTCTTCATGGACAACGACCTCCGACTGCTCCAGCAGTTCTGATCAGAAGCCCACGATGAGGACTCCGCTTGTTCCGTGCTTCGCCGCTCCGCTCCGCTTCACTGCTCGCACCATCAGTTCCGTGACCACGAAGGCCTGCTCCCGATGAAGATCGTCTTGTCCTGGTTGCGCGAAATGGTTCCTCTCACCTCGTCCATCGACGAGCTCACCACCATCTTCAACTCTCTCGGTCTCGAGGTCGAAGGCGTCGAGAAGTTCGGGGAGGGCCTCGACGGCATCATCACCGCGCAGGTGCGCGCCATCCGGCCCCACCCGAATGCCGACAAGGTCCGCCTCGTCGACATCGTCACCGCGTCGGACCAGACGGAAACGGTCCAGATCGCCTGCGGTGCGTGGAACTTCGCCGAGGGAGACATCGTCCCTTTGGCGACCCTCGGCACGACCATGCCCGGCGGCATGCTCATCGAACGCCGCAAACTCCGCGGCGAATGGTCTAACGGCATGCTGTGCTCGAGTCGTGAGCTCGGTCTCAGCGACGACCATGCCGGGATCCTGCAACTCCCCGTCGGCACGGCACTCGGGCAGCCGATCATCGAAGCGCTCGGTATCACCCCCGACGTCGTGTTCGATCTCTCGGTGAACCCGAACCGTCCCGACGCCATGAGCGTGCTCGGCGTGGCCCGGGACCTTGCCGCGAAGCTTCGTCTCCCGTTCACCCCACCGCGGGTCATCGGCGGGGTCATCGATGCAGTGCCATCGGGATCACCGTCGACGCGAGGGGCGATCACGGCGACGGACCTGTGCGACCGGCTCACCGTCACCGTCATCCGGAACGTCCACGTTGCGCCGTCGCCGACATGGGTGCAAGCCCGTCTCACGCTCGCCGGGATGCGACCCATCTCCAACCTGGTCGATGCGTCCAACCTGGTGATGCTGGAGCTCGGCATCCCGAGCCACGCGTTCGACCTCGACGCCCTTGTCGGTGCGCGCATCGGGGTTCGATGGGCAACCGAGGGCGAACACCTGACCACCCTCGACGGTGTCGAGCGCGTTCTGGGGACGCAGGGTGCCGATGGCGTCATCACCGACGGCGCCGGCACCGCCGTCGGCATTGCCGCCGTGATGGGCGGGCTCACCAGCGAGGTGTCCGACACCACGACCAACCTGCTACTCGAGATCGCCCACTGGACGCCGATGTGCATCGCCCGCACAGCCAAACGTCTCAACCTCCGCAGCGAGGCATCGGCCCGGTTCGAACGAGGAACCGATCCCGAGGCGATCCCCGCGGCGGCGGCGCGGTTCGTCGAGATCGTCCGCCTCACCTGTCCAGGAGCCACGGTCGAGTCGTTCGACGACATCCGCCCTGTTCCCGCCGTCCACCACTCCGTACGTGTACGTACGGATCGCGTCAACCTCGTGCTCGGTACCGCGCTGAGCGACGAGACGATCGCGGGACTGCTCACCCCTATCGGTTTCACCCCCACACGCACGACGCCGGGGAGTCACGACGTCGTCATCCCGTCGTGGCGTCCCGACTCCACCGCCGAGATCGACGT
>JANPDB010000496.1:0-5536 GCA_031431255.1 Acidimicrobiia bacterium
GTGCGCACATCACCGGGGTTCGTGCTGATCATCCGCAGCACGTCGCCGATCGCCGTCTGCTGATCGAGTGCCTGGCTGACTTCCTGGTTGCGTTCCTCGAGTTCGTTGAAGAGGCGCGCGTTCTCGATGGCAACCACTGCCTGGTCGGCGAAGGAACGGGCGAGTGCGACCTGTTCGGTCGAGAAGCCGAACGCCTCTCGCTTCGCCAGGAACAGGAGACCGACTAGTTCACTTCGGTTGACGAGCTTGGCGATCACCCGGGAAGCGAAACCGAAGTCTTCGTAGGCGCGGCGGGCCACCCCGGAGCCGCTGGCGAGGTCGGGCTCGTAGACGAGTTCGCCGTCCATTCGGTCGATGAGGGCGACGGGGAATTCGGCCGTCGCCCGACTGAAGTCGATCGACGCATCTCCGGCGACGTTCACCACGTTGCGCAGGGTGTCGCCGTCGCGGAGCAGCAACCCGATCGAGGCTCCCGGAACGTGTTGCGCCGCGCTCTCGGCGATCGCCTCGAACACCGCATGGGCGTCACCGGGTGCCGTGCCGATGATCCGCAGGATGTCCGACACCGCCTGCTCGCGTTCGAGCGCGGCGTCGAGGTCGTTGAACAGACGGGCGTTGGCGATGGCGATGGCGGCCTGGTCGGCGAAGGACTGGAGCACCGAACCGAATTTGGGGTCGAACGGATCGACCCGATTGCGGTTGAGGTTGAGGTTGCCGAGCCATTCGTCGTCCTGCATCAGCGCGACGGTGGCGAAGCTCGTATGGAGGACTTCGTCGCCGACCTGGCTGAACGACATCCCGACCGGATCGTTTCGTGAGCTCACGAAGGCGCCGAAATCGTCAACGAAGACCGGGGAGCGTCGGTCCCTCGCCTTGAGGTTCACACCGGCTTCAGAAACCGGGACCGTCCTTCCGAGAATCGAGATGTAGTCGGGGATGGTGATCTCTGACTCGAACACCAGCACCTCACCGCGGCGGATGAGCACCTGTCCGCCGTCGGCTCCGCAGATCTCGGCGGCCTTCGACAAGACGCCGTCGAGCACTGTGCGCAAGTCGCCGGGGTTCGCGCTGATGAGGCGCAGCACCTCACTGGTCGCCGTCTGCAGTTCCAACGCTTCGGCCAGCGCAGTGTTGTGCGCCGCGACCTCGGCAGTCATACGCGCGCTTGCTATCGCGTTGGCTGCCTGGACGGCGAAGGCCTCCAGCAGTGCGACCTCGTCGTCGGTGAACGGATCGATCGCGGTGCGGAAGACGGCGACGCCGGTGGCGGGCGATGCGTTCGGCACCGGCACGTAGACCCCAGACTTCGTATCGCGTGCGACTGCGGTGGCCCGCGAGTCGGCAAACATCGGATCGTCGAGCGTGGACAAGTCGTCGAACCGCAGTGCCTGGCGATCACGGAGAACGTACGCAAGCGCGGAGGCAGCGTTCCGGGGACGGGTCGTACGGGTTGGCTCGGGCAGCCAACTCCGGGTTATGTCGTTGGCGTGCACCACAATCTTGTCGCCATCCTCGGAGAACACGTTTCCCCACGCACCACCGCACAACTCCGTGGCGTGGCCGGCGATGGCGAACAGCACCTTGTCGAGATCTGACCCGCCGTCGACCACCGCCCGCAGTACCCCGACGAGCGCGGCTTCGCGCCGGCGCGCCACCACCAGCTGCGGAGCGAGGGTATCGCTGACCGGATGGTGCGTATTGTCTGATGTCACTCGGGTCCTTCGTCGGTCCGAACTTCCGGTGGGGACCTTTGTCCACCAACTTGCGTTCAGCAAACCACGCCCCGACCCACAACACTGTGATCCGGATCACACAGCGGCCAGAACGTGGGGGCGGGTGCGGTTCGGCCGCCGTGTGAGTGATGGCATCACCTCGGCCAAGCCCACCGTCGAATAGCCCTTTTCAGTCGAGCGACGAGCCATGCCCGGACCCGGCGAGCGTCGCCACCGGGACGACGTCGATCTGGTCGCTGAGCGCATATCCGCGTGCTCCTGGGTAGTAGACGGTGAGCCGGTCGAGCTTGAGGTCCGTGAGAGCGGCTCGCATCGACGGCGTGATTCGCGGAGCGTCGGTCCGCTTCACTTCGATACCGATGCGCTGGTCGCCTCGGACGAGCAGGAGGTCGAGCTCGGCGCCGTTGCTCGTTCGCCAGAAGTATGGCGTCATCAACGGGTCATGACGTCGAATGCATTCTTCGATGACCGCGCCCTCCCACGTTGCACCCGATCGTGGGTGCCGCAGCAACGCCACGCGGTCGTCGATGCCGAGGAGTGAGTGAGCGACACCCGAGTCTCGGAAGTACACCTTCGGCGAGCGGACTTGGCGCTTGTCGAGATTCTCGTGCCATGGACGGAGGACTCGGGTCAGCATCGCATCGGACAGAACATCTATGTACTTACGGACTGTTGTTTCCGCAATGCCGAGGGCACGAGCCGGCTCGGCACTGTTCCAGAGTTGCCCGTGCGCGTGAGCAACAAGCGCGAGAAAGCGCTCGATCGTCGCCGCCGGAAGACCCAATCCGAAATTCGGGAGGTCTCGTGAGGAGAGTGTCCGGATGTAGTTGGTACGCCAGCGCACCGACGAGAGCTCATCGTCGGCCAGGTACGCCCGGGGAAGTCCGCCCCGGAGCCACAACTCGTCGAAGTGATCAGCTCCGACATCGGCAAGAGAGAAGCCTCCGAGTTCGATCACCTCGAGTCGACCGGCGAGAGATTCCGACGCCTGTCGAAGCGCGGCCGGTGACGCGCTTCCGAGGACCAGGAATCGGGCCGGACTGCCGGTTCGGTCAGCGAGCACTCGCAACACTGGGAACAGGTCCGGCCGTCGTTGTATCTCGTCGATGACGATGGTTCCTCGGAGGTTTTCAAGCGCCAGCATCGGCTCATCGAGCCGGGCCAGGTCACGCGGGTCTTCGAGGTCGAAGTATGACTCGCCGCCCGCCGGTACGACGTTGCGGGAGAGGGTCGTTTTGCCGGTCTGACGAGCGCCGACGAGAAGGACGACGGGACTCTGAGCGAGCGCCGCGCCCAGCATGGCTTGGGCATCATTCCGAGGAATCACCCGTGAATATACCATGCAATACAGCGTCCAGCGCAGGGAATTGACTGGTGTAGAGGTGACGAGGGAAGATACGTACCGCGACTGATGGCACAAGTTCGCAGCGCGAACCCATTGGGCGGAGGCTGGTCTGTGCGACGTGCGTCACAACCTCCTACGATGCGTGCCGCCTCGCAACGATCGGGGCCGAGCCCACTGGAGCACCTATGTCGTCACCTGTCGCCGTCCCGCTCCCACGTCTCATGAGCGACGTCACTCCGGCCTGGCTCACCTCGGCCCTCCAGGCGTCCGGGCACGACGTAGAGGTCGCCTCGGTCGACGCCACGCCGCTCGGCGTCGGCATCGGGATGATGTCGGGGTTGCAGAGCCTCGTCCTCACCTATTCGCGGGGCGCCGGGCCCGAACGCTTGGTGCTCAAGATGCCGGCCGAGAACGACACCAACCGCGCCGTCGCCGATCTCTACCACCTCTATGCGCGCGAGACCCTCTTCTACCGAGACGTCGCCCCGAAGAGTTCGGCATACACCCCGACCGTGTACCGGGCCGACCTCGAGGGCGACAACTTCGTCCTCCTCATGGAACACCTCACCGACTACACGCTCGGGGATCAGGTGAAGGGGTGCACGTTGGAGGAGACGCAGGGCGGGATTGCGTGGCTCGCCCGCCACCATGCGTCGCTGTGGGGCCAGACCGACGATCCGATGTTCGCCTTCCTCCCGATGGTGTCGCCGTCGTACAGCTCCGAAGGACTTGCCCAGGGATGCGCGTTCGGCTGGGATCCGATGACGGAGCTCTTCGCTCACGTGGTGCCTCCGCGGATCGCGGCGCTGAAGGACCGTTACCTCGCTGCGTTGCCGAAGTTGTTCGATTGGATGGCCACGCCGCCGCTCACCGTCGTACACGGCGACTTCCGCATGGACAACCTCTTCTTCGGATCGCGACCCGGCCAGGAGCCGTTGATCGCCGTCGACTGGCAGGGCAGCCTGCGGGGTCGGGCATCGCAGGACGTCGCCTACTTCTTCAGTGGCAGCCTTCCCGTGGACATTCGTCGCGAACATGAACGCGCGCTTATCAATCAGTGGCACGCCGGTCTCGTCGCCGGTGGCGTCACGGGCTTCAGTGCCGACGATGCGTGGGAGGACTACCGCAAGGCCATGCTCTACGTGTGGATCATGGCGGTCGTGATCGCCGGCACGCTCGACCCCACCAATGAGCGCGGCCGCGAGTGGATCTCGGTCATGCTCGAACGCTCGATCGCGGCGATCGACGATCTCGACCTCGTGACGCTGATGGACGAGATGGCATGAGCCGATGGGAATGTTCGCGGGCCGCGTCGCCCTGGTCACCGGTGGCGGACGGGGGATTGGCCGCGGCATCTCGCTGCTTCTCGCCCGGGAGGGTGCCGTCGTCGCGGTGAACTACGCAAAGGACGCCTCCGCCGCCGAAGAAACCGTCATCGCAATTCGCACGGCCGGAGGTGAGGCCAAGGCGTATGCCGCCGACGTCGCCGACCCCGACGCCGACGCGGCGATGGTGGATGCCCTGACCGCTGACTACGGTCCGCTCGACCTGCTCGTGAACAACGCCGGCGTCGCGTCCCGGGGCCGTTCGGTCGCCGACACCGCGGCCGACGAGGTCGAGCGGTTACTGCGTATCCATGCCATCGGCCCGCACCACCTGTGTCGGGTCGCGCTGCCCGCGCTCCGCGCTCAGGCAAAGGCCCGCGGTCGCGCCGACATCGTCTTCATCTCCAGTGCGGCGACGGACTCGTATACGGCGAACGGTGCGCCCTACAGCATCGGTAAGGCCGCCATGGAGGCGCTCGCATTCACGCTGGCGAAGGAAGAGGTCGCCAACTTCATCCACGTCAACGTCGTTGCCCCGGGGCTCGTGGTCAGCGACATGGGCCGTCGGCTCGCGAAGGCAGCAACGGGCGTGGCCGACATCCACGACCTCGACGCGCGCTTCCCGTTCGGCCGGGTGTGCGAGCCCGAGGACGTGGCGCGCGTCGTCGGGTTCGTGTGTTCGGAGGCGTCGGGATACGTGACGGGCGAACGTATCCGGGTGCATGGCGGCGGCCAGATGCTGCGGTCCTGAGGGGAGTTTGGAGGATTTGTAGCTCTGGGGGCAACGAATCCTCCGAACTCCGAACCAGTCTGGCGGCGACTCAGTCGAGTAGGCGGACAACTTCCAGTATCGGCACCGGGCGGGTGAGGCCCTTGAAGTCGGTGTCGCCGAGCGAGCGGGCCTCGACCCGGTCCTCCACGGCGGCGTGCACGCGGTTCGTCACCAGGATCTGCCCGCCGGGGGCGATGCCGCACACCCGGGCGGCGAGATTCACCACCGTGCCGATCGCCGTGTACTCGGTGCGGCCCTCGAACCCGATCTCGCCGCACGTCGCAAAGCCCAACGCGATACCGATACCGAGGGTGAGCTCGTGTCCCCGACGACGCCACGCAGTGGACAGTTCGGCGGTGCG
>JANPDB010000497.1:0-2775 GCA_031431255.1 Acidimicrobiia bacterium
GTTGAGACGTCGGGTCGAACTGCCCCGTGACAAGCCTCGGCGCAAGGACTGCGTAGGCAGCCTGCACCTTGTGGGCACGAATCATGGGGAACTTGTTGCCCAGCATCACGACGATGGTGGCCTCGACCCCGGTGAGCGATGGCGGGAGGACCACATGGACGGGCACCTCGACACGACTCTTGCGATCGGCGCCGTTGAACCAGTTGACCCGCCAGAGGTTGCGGTTGTCGGCCGCATCGGGATCGACGCCCTTGAGGGACGCCAGCGCGCCAGCCGGCTGGAGGGTGGGATCAGCCACCTGGGCGAACGTCGGCAGAGCGATCTTGCGCTCCCGAAATCGCTCGACCGCCCGATCGAACGAGCCTTGGTCGACCATTTCCGAGGTCAGACCAAGCCGGAGGTCCGGGCTGAGGGTTCGCGAAGCCGAAGTCGTACTCACCCGACTCATACTGGTACGCCGATCCGGCTTTACAAAGTGTTTACGTCGGTTTTTTCGACGGGCGCGTCGTGCCACGACGCATCACGCCGACGGCGAGACTGTTTTCCGATGACTCTCACGGGCGCTCTGACCAACGCGCTGCGCTCAGCCTCTGCCGGTCCTTTGGTCGCAGAGCTGTTCGGCGACGGTCAGCCGAGCGAAGAGGCACCGTTCGAAGCCGCGGCGGCTGCCATCGTCGATGCGGCCTCCCCGTTCGGCGTTCCCGTCGCGGTGGCTCTGGTCCGCGCCGGTTCGGGCATCGTCGTCGGGTTCGACCTCACCGGCGGCCGGCGCATCGTGCTGAAGGTGCACCGGGGCCATTCCGGCGATCGGCTGACCGGCGTCCTGCGTGCCCAACGGGTGTTGCGAACGGCGGGGCTTCCGGTCGCCGACCCACTGACCCTCGCACCGATCCCGGTGGGGACTGGTTGGGCGGTCGTGGAGACCTGGCTCGAGGCGGGCACCACTCTCGATGTCCGTCCACCGCCACTCCGACGGGCAGTGGCCGTCGCACTGCATGAGATCGTGCAGGCACTCGACGCCGAGACCCTCGCGGACCTGCGTCCGGGATGGACAGGCCCTTACCCGCCGCCCCACTCCCCCATCTTCGATTTCGTTGCAACCACAGGCGGGGCGGAATGGATCGACGAGCTCAACGCCCGATCTCTCGCGGCGAAGACGCGTCTGACGGCCGAAGGCGTCGGACGCCTGGTCGTCGCACACAGCGACCTCCGTCCGGAGAACATCCTCGTCACTGAGGCCCCGACGCCCCGCGTCACCTCCATCTACGACCTCGACAGCCTGATCGCCGACGCCGAACCGTGGGTCGTCGGCGGCGTCGCCCGAGCCTTCTCGACCAACTGGTCGCTGGTCGATCCCATGATTCCGATGATCGACGAGGTCTTGGGATTCATCAGTGACTACGAGGCGGCACGCACGGTGCCGTTCAGCGCCGATGAACGCTCCCTTGCGCACGCCGGGGTGCAGAACGCTCTCGCATACTCCGCCCGCTGCGAGCACGCGTTGTTTCCCGACGGGTCAGCCGCACCATGGGGTCCGGGGTGGCGCGACCTTCTCCACCGCTGGGGCGACTGAGCTAAGCGCGCTTATTTCCCGTGGAAGACCGGCGGCCGGCGCTCGAGCATCGAGGCGATGCCCTCTTCTGCGTCGGCGGTTGCCGCGAGTCGGTCCTGAGTGCGGCGCTCGTGGAGCAGAGCGGTTCGGACACGAGCGGCGAGCCCGTCACGAAGCGTGGCCCGGGTCGCCTGAACGGCAAGCGGCGCGTTTGCGGCTATCTCCTTCGCCAGTGCCAGCGCGGTGGAGCGGACATCGTCTTGGGCGACGAGCCGGTTGGCCAGGCCGAGGGCGAACGCCTCTTCCCCGGCGATCCGCCGTCCGGTGAGCAGCAGGTCGGCCGCCTGCGCCGGTCCGATCAGTTCGGGCAACGTGATCGAGATGCCGAAACCCGGGTGGATACCGAGCTTGACGAAGTTCGTGGCGAAGAAAGCTTCAGGACAGGTCACCCGTAGGTCGCACGCCGTGGCGAGGCCGAAACCTGCTCCGACCGCCGGACCGTGGACGGCGGCGACGATAGGCACAGTGACCTCGAACACCCGAAGCGCCGCCTCGTAGAACGGGCCGATCTCTGATCCGGTGTCGTTCTGGACATACCTGCCGAAGCTGGCTGCCTTCTGCCCCGCTCCACCGGAGAACTGCGCGCCAGCGCAGAAGGATTTCCCTTCCGAGCACAGCATCGCCGCCCGGGCGCCGTCGGCAACTGCGGCGAGCACGGCGTCAACAGCCGCGTGCAGCAAGGGGGCGGACGCGAAGTTGTGCGGACCCTGCTGCAGCTCAACCACGACCACGTGGTCTTCGACATGGACTCCGACGAGGTTCTCGCTCATGGCCGCCATGCTGCCACGACGCCGGACGAACCGTGAAGGTGACCTCGGCGCCGTCGTAGCTCGGGGTATCCGTTGCTCTCAGAGCAACTCAGACCCCGAAGTTCCCGCCGGGCCGGGCGCTACCGGGCCCGGCCGACCTGGCCGACCACGACGACGGATTGCGGATTCGTCGCTTCCCCGACGATCTGCACCCCGAAGCCGATGTGGGTGACCTTCGGATTCGTGAGGATCGCCATGTGTCGCGGTGAGTCGACGAAGAAGCGTTCTCCGGCCATGTCCCCCATCGGAAAGGGGTTCCAGGCACGGATCACCTCACCGAAGCTCGGATAGCCGATCTCGGCAGCTCGGACCGCGCACAGATTCGCCGGGCAGTGGTTCGTGCCCCGCCCGGCG
>JANPDB010000498.1:0-2210 GCA_031431255.1 Acidimicrobiia bacterium
GATTCCGGCGTTGTTGACCAGGATGTCCAGGCGACCGAACGCGTCAACGGCAGCGTCGATCATTCGCTTCGCCCCCACGAACGAACTTACGCTCTCGCCGTAGGCGATGGCCTCGCCGCCGAACGACAGGATCTCCTCGACGACCTCCTGCGCCGGGGTGAGCGAGCCTTCGCCCGTTCCGTCGATGGTGCCACCGAGATCGTTGACCACGACCTTCGCGCCCTGATGGGCGAGCGCAAGCGCGTGACACCTTCCGATGCCACGTCCGGCGCCGGTCACGATTGCCACACGTCCTTCGTTGATTCGAGCCATGCGTCGCAGTCTTTCGTTCCCGACCCGTGCACGCCAACCGTGCACGCCAACCGTGCGCACCAGCAGGACCGCTACGGTCGTCGGCATGGAACTTTCCGCAGGCGCTGTGCGTGTGCTCGGGTGTCTGGTCGAGAAGCAGATGACGACCCCGGACGTGTATCCGATGTCGCTCAACGGCATCGTCACGGCCGCGAATCAGTCGACCAATCGCGACCCGGTGCTGCACCTCTCGGAGAGCCAGGTGCAGACGGCACTCGATGAACTGCGAACCGAGCACCGGCTGGTGCGCATGATCCACGCCGGCGCAGGCAGCCGCGTCGACAAGTACCGCCACGCTCTCGACGAACGGCTCACGCTGACTTCCCCCGAACAGGCCGTACTGGCGATGCTCGCCCTCCGGGGACCGCAGACCGTCGCCGAGCTGAAGGCCCGGACGGAGCGGATGGTCGACATGGACATCGAGCACGTCGAGCGCGTCGTCGACCGACTGGCCGATCCGGCGCGCCAAGCCGATCCCGAGGAGATGCGAGCCCGATCAGGCGACGGCATGATGCGACCCTCGAACTCGCTCGCGGCCGAGATCCCCGACGAATTCGCCCGGCCATGGGACGGTCCACTGGTGGTCCGGCTGCCCCGACTACCCGGCCAGAAGGAGCCCCGCGTGACGCACCTCCTGGGCGGGCCGGTCGACATCGATGCACTCGCCGCCGGGAACGTCCGCGTCGGCATGGGGACCGAGTCCGGGCGTTCGGGATCGACGGATCGACTTGTCGCTCTGGAGTCAGCCGTCGCCCGTCTCGAGGCCGAGTTGGCTGCCCTGTCGGAACAATTCGAATCGTTCCGACAGCAGTTCTGAGGTCGCTCCGGTCGGGAACGCCGCTCCCTCGGAGCTACAGCGGGCTGTGGAAGCTGATGAAGGAACTCGCTGAGGCGCTCTTGACCAATACGGTCTTGCCGGTTTGCGGAGCATCGACAACCGCCGTACCTACGCCGAGGTACATCGACACATGCCCCGGATGCCAGACGATGTCACCGGGGAGAAGTTCGGGAGCCGACTTCTTCGGCAGTCCCTGGTACTGCAGGGTGCTCGTGCGCGGGATCTTCACCCCCGCCTGCGACCAGGCATAGCTGGTGAGACCCGAGCAATCGAAGCCACCGGGCTTGTTGCCGGTGAAGCGGTAGCGAGTGCCGACCTGGGCCATGGCGGTGAGAATCGCCTTCATGCGACGACCGTCGGTACGGACCCACACCGCTTCCAGCGCCGCCGGATCGGTCTTGGTTCTGGGCCCGACGACTTTCGCCATCGCCCGAAGAAGGGCGATATAGCGCTCGGCGGTCGCCGTAGGCAAAGCAGCGAGGATCTTCTGAGACTCTTGGCTGATCGGGGCGACGATGGCCGTGCCGAGGACGTACTCGGCCAGGTCACTGGTGTTGATGATGGCCGATGACACGCCTTCGCTCGATGGTGGGCGCGGGACGTTGGGGTCGAGAGCGATGGTGTTCGGCGTCACTGCGAACTGCACTGCCGGCCCGGCGACCGTCGGTATCTGACCCTCGACCAGACCGGCGCCGGCGGAGACGGCCTGGCCGGCGACCGGCCCATCGGGTAACGCACCAAGCGCAGCAGAGGCAAGGTCGGCCAGCGGATCAGAGAAGCTCTGCGCCTCCACGGGCGACGAGGCGGGGGTCGAGGCCGAGACCGCGGACTGCTGGGTACCGTCGATCGGATCGGCCACCACCGACAGGATCGTGGTCGTCGTCGAGCGGGATTTCTTCTTCGGCGCCGCCGTCGGTGTCGGCGGTGCGGTCGGTTTGGGGGCGCCGACGACGGTGTTCTCCGGAGCAATCGTGTTGGCCGCGCTCACCTGCCCCATGGCGGGTACGCCGACCAGGCCCGC
>JANPDB010000499.1:0-2995 GCA_031431255.1 Acidimicrobiia bacterium
CCGCCGATTCGAACCGTCAAGGTGCAACTCCTGTACGTTGCCGACCACCTCCCCCAACCGAAGCGCTCCCGTCAAGGTTGGCCGTGCGGTACGCAGATCCGCAAGGCTCGGCATGTCAAAGCGGCCATGACGCATGATCCGGCCGTTCGGCTTCGACGTCAGCATCTCGCCGTCAGTGGCGAACTGCGATGCCACAGCACTTGCGGAACTCTCGTCGAAGCCCGCCAACTCCTTGAACCACGCCATGACGCCACCCTATCAACGCACCAGGAGCTTGCCTTCGGTCCCGGACATGGAGAGAGCGCACCCTGGCCGTGCGACTCCAACTGGAGCGGCTCGTGAACACATCGTGCACCTGTCGGGCCGGATCGGCGGATCCCGTCCGGGCCGCAAAGTCATAACACTCGTGCACGCGATCGTGGCGGGCGGGACGCATATCGACCAACGCGACGTGCTGCGCGCGGCGGAACTTAGCGGGTGTTGGCGTTCCGGGTGATAGCCCCATCCACGCGGGTCTGTTGCATTGAGGTCGTGACCGATAAAGCGGCTGCGCTAGCGAACGTGATCGAGAAGCTCTTGCCGATGGTGCATCACAACACCGAGCAGTACGCGAACAACCGTGTCGAGTGCGACCACGGTAGATTGAAAGCGCGCTTACGGCCAATGCGTGGACTCAAAACCGATCGTGGTGCGAGAGTCGTGATTCGAGGTCACATGTTCATCCAGAACCTTCGACGCGGACACTACGAACTCGGAACCGAAGCATCCAGCGGTCATCTTCGTATTGCTGCGGCATTCGACGAACTCACAAGCAAACTATGAGTGCACCTATCATTACAACGGACCGACTACTTCGCTTCGCCAACAACGCAACAGCGCCGCTGTATGTCCTCGAAGTACATCATTTTGCCGTCGACTTCCTCGTGGGGGCGGGCCCGTTTTTCAGGCTTCGCTACAACATCGTGACACGCCGACCCCAACGACTGCCCTGTGTAAGCGAGAACGCGCGTGAAGCGACTTTCGCGGGCTGACCCCTTGTACGCGGACGAGAGCGGCTGTTGTTCGAAGGGTGCTGTGGAAGGATCGCGTTGATCGCACGTCCGCCTTTGAAGTCCTGCTGTCTCACGATGCCTCTAGACATATCTGAACTAGTTCAGATATGATCAGCATCATGCGAGTCGTCGAGCGTTCGTTCTCTGATCTTCTGCGTCACCCGAACGACGTGGCAGCCGACCTCGACGCGGGCGATGTGCTATTACGTCGCCGGGACGAGCCTGATCTGCTGCTCGGCCTCGCCGAGCGTGACGCGGAGCGGTCCGATGTGTTCCGGGCGCTGGCTGTGACCTTCCGCACCCTTGCGACGCGCACGCCATCGGCCCTTGAGGATGCGGTGCTGGACGCGTTCGCGTGGACGGAGTTCCTGCCCGTCAAGGATCGCCGCGCGTTCCTTGAAGAGTTCTCCCGCACACTCACCGCGTCGGCCGAGATGGATACCTACGAGCGACTCGTGCAGGTCGTGCGGGAATGGCGTGCCACTGCGGAGGTGCATGCTCAGCCGTCGTTGGCGAGACGCCTCCGACGGTCGGTTGCCATGGTCGATCGGGGAGCGGTCCGCGTCCCGGCGAAGGCGTGAGCGGTGCCAAAGCGACGAGAGCGCGTCGCTCCGCCACCCGCTTCGACAGGGTGGGACTTCCGGTATGGGACGAGCGCAGCGGTGGAAGGATGGGAGCAGATCTGCTCTGCTGCTTCTGCGAATGCGAGGGTCGCGTGGGAGACGCTGACTGAAGATCCCCGCACCCGTACCGAACGTCAGCATCCCCTCCGTGGCGATCTCGGTTCCCGCGACGTGTCGGGCCAGACGATGGAGCAGTGGCAGTACGAAGTCACTTCTGGCGGCCGGCTCTGGTATTGCATCGACGACGACCGACGAACCGTATGGCTCATGGATGCCATGGTTGGCCATCCCAAGGCCACCGAATGAATCGTCGACTGATAGTAAGCGCACATGTGAGAACAAAAGTGAGAACATCCGCGCGGATCTCAAGGGTCACAGGCGGACATTCACTGTCTCTCGGTGCTAGTGGGCGTCCTGTAAAGGTGCAGGTCAGCAGTCACTTCCGGTCACGAACGGACACCACCGGATTCTTACGCGCACATACGACCGGCTGACTGGGGGTCAAGAGGTCGTGGGTTCGAGTCCCGCCAGCCCGACGAAGTACCTGTTCAGAGCCTATGTTTTTCATAGGTGTGCTTACTTTGTCTCGGGGTGAAACAAATTTGAGAACATCCGCTGTTCTCAATGGTCCCTAGAGGTTTCGGAAACTGGACGAAGGGGAGTCCGATGTTCACCTTCCTACCGACGGGCATGGTTGCCGATTCGGCGACTGTGTAGAACGGTCTCGGTCGATGGTGTCGATCTCGGCTTGTTGGCGTAGATCGTCGCAAGTGGGAAGGAGTGGTTCTGGCCGCAGCGGTCGAAGTGGAGATGGGTGACCTGCTTCACCGTCGGTGAACCGGCTCAGAGTCCGGCGAGCGCATCCTCGATGGTTTGATGCGTTCGCAGGACGGTGTCAAGCCCGCCGATCTCGACGAGGCGCGCCGCACGAGAGTCCGAAGGCATGACGAGATGTAGCGCGGCCGCCTGCTGTGCCAGCCGATGCAGCATGGTGAGCGCGGCACTGTCGAGATAGGTCACGAGGGTCAGGTCGACGATGCACGCACGGGCCTGCGCTCCAGCGGCAACGATCGTGTCCCCGAGGCGCTTGGCGTTGGAGCTGTCGAGTTCGCCCGAGATTCGGGCAATTGCGGTGCCGTCTGTCGTGTCAGTGGTCACTGTTGCGAGTTCTTCTATCTTCATCGGGAGCCCTCCGGGAGCACTAATTCTTTGGTGAATCTGATGGTGGTGCCGTGGTCTGTCTCGTCGACCGTCATGTCGTCCATGAGTAGACGGATGAGCGTGAGACCCCGCCCTCGCGCTCCGCCACTGTCAACCGGG
>JANPDB010000500.1:0-2791 GCA_031431255.1 Acidimicrobiia bacterium
GGGGCTCTCCCCGGCGATCTCCATCGATCAGAAGTCGGCGTCGCGCAACCCGCGGTCCACCGTCGGCACGGTCACCGAGGTCTACGACTATCTGCGTCTGCTGTTCGCCCGCATCGGTGTTCAGCACTGCCCCAACGACGGCACGAAGCTCGAACGCCAGACGCCGCAGCAGATCGTCGACCGCGTCCTCAAGCTTCCCGAGGGCACCCGCTTCCAAGTGCTGGCGCCGGTGGTCCGGGGCCGCAAGGGTGAATACCTCGAGCTGCTCGCCGATCTCGCCAAGCAGGGATACGCTCGGGCCAAGGTCGACGGTCAGATCCGTGAGCTCACCGAGACCATCGACCTCGGACGCTACGAGAACCACTCGATCTCCGTCATCATCGATCGCCTCGTCGCCCGCCCAGGTATCGAGCGACGGCTTACCGACTCGCTCGAAACGGCACTGCGCCTCGCCGAGGGCGTGGCCGAAGTGGAGCTGGTGGTCAAGGACGCGAAGGCGGGCGAAGAGGGTGAGGTGCTCACCTTCAGCCAGTACCTCGCCTGCCCGTCGTGCGGCACGAGCTACGACGAGCTGGCTCCGCGTAACTTCTCGTTCAACTCGCCCTACGGTGCGTGCACTGCGTGCAAAGGGCTTGGAACCACCTTCGAGGTCGATCCCGAGCTTGTCGTCCCCGACGATGAGTTGTCTCTGGTGCAGGGCGCAATCGCTCCGTGGGCGGGGGCCAAGGGGGAGTACTTCGCCCGCATCCTCGAAGCCGTGTCGGAGGCCTACGACTTCACCATGAAGACGCCGTGGGCGAAGCTCACCAAGGCGCAGCAGAAGGTCCTCCTCCAGGGCACCGGCACCAAGACCGTCCATGTCGAGTACCGCAACCGCTACGGGCGCTCGCGCGCCTACAACAGTGTCTTTGAGGGAGTGATCCCCTGGTTGAAGCGCCGCCACTCCGAAGCCGAGGGTGACTGGTCGCGCGAGCAGATGGAGGGCTACATGCGCGAGGTCGCGTGCCCGGAGTGCGGGGGAGCGCGTCTGAACAAGGCGTCACTCGCCGTCACCATCAACGGTCGGAGCATCTTCGAGGTGGGGAACTTCTCGATCGCCGACGCGTCGGCATTCCTGCTCGGTCTCACGTTGAGCGCCCGTGATCTGATGATCGCCGAGCGGGTGGTCAAAGAGGTCAACGCCCGGTTGAAGTTCTTGCTCGACGTCGGGCTCGACTATCTCCAGCTCAACCGCTCCGCGGCCACGCTGGCCGGCGGCGAGGCGCAGCGGATCCGACTGGCCTCGCAGATCGGCTCGGGCCTTGTCGGTGTGCTCTACGTGCTCGACGAACCCAGCATCGGCCTCCACCAACGCGACAACCACCGCCTGATCAAAACCCTCGAGCACCTACGCGAACTGGGCAACACCGTCATCGTCGTCGAGCACGACGAGGACACGATCCGCATCGCCGACCACATCGTCGACATCGGTCCAGGGGCCGGTGAACATGGTGGAGAGGTCATCGTGTCGGGTCCGCTTGAGGACTTGATAACCAACGAGCGTTCGATCACCGGCCAGTACCTCAACGGCACGCGTCGAATTGAGGTACCCCACACCCGTCGACCGGGAAACGGTCTGTTCCTGACGGTCCGCGGTGCGCGCGAGAACAACCTACGCAACGTCACGGTCGACTTCCCCCTCGGGCGCTTCGTTGCGGTCACCGGTGTGTCGGGTTCGGGGAAGTCCACCCTAGTGAACGACATCCTTCTCAATTCGCTGATGCAGAAGATCTACCGGGCAAAGACCGTTCCGGGTCTGCACAAGGGGATCGACGGAATTTCGGTGGTCGACAAGGTCATCGCCATCGACCAGTCGCCGATCGGTCGCACACCGCGGTCCAACCCGGCCACCTACACCGGCGTGTTCGACCACATTCGCAAGCTCTTCGCCACCACTAACGAGGCGAAGGTCCGCGGCTACCAGCAGGGTCGCTTCTCGTTCAACGTGAAGGGCGGACGCTGCGAGTCCTGCGCCGGCGACGGCACCATCAAGATCGAGATGAACTTCCTCCCCGATGTCTACGTGCCCTGCGAGGTGTGCAAAGGCGCCCGTTACAACCGCGACACCCTCGACGTCACCTTCAAGGGGAAGAACATCGCCGAAGTGCTCGACCTGCCGTGCGAGGTCGCCCGCACCTTCTTCGAGAACCAGCCCAACATTGCCCGTCACATGACCACGCTGTGCGATGTCGGTCTCGGCTATGTGCGTCTCGGCCAACCGGCCACCACGTTGTCGGGTGGGGAGGCACAGCGGATCAAACTTTCCGCGGAGCTCTCGAAGCGATCCACCGGCAAGACCGTCTACATCCTCGACGAGCCGACCACCGGTCTGCACTTCGAGGACATCCGGCGTCTGTTGATCGTGCTCGGACGTCTCGTCGATCAGGGGAACACGGTGATCGTGATCGAGCACAACCTCGACGTGATCAAGACAGCCGACTGGGTGATCGACCTCGGTCCAGAGGGAGGCAATGGCGGCGGGCTGATCGTCTGCGAAGGCACACCGGAAGACGTCGCAACACATGCGGCGAGCCATACCGGAAGGTTCCTCGCGCCGCTCCTGGCCGGCGCGGCGCCGGGCGAGCGTTCGCCGGCCCGGGCCGACACCGGCAAGAAGCGCACACGCAAGGCACGATGATGCTGCGGCCCCCTGCTGGCACGATTCCGGATCAACCGGGCTCGTACCAGTTCAAGGACGTCGAGGGCCGCGTCATCTACGTCGGAAAGGCCAAGTCACTTCGCGGGCGTCTGA
>JANPDB010000501.1:0-1727 GCA_031431255.1 Acidimicrobiia bacterium
CGACGGTGCGGCCATCGACGTGGACCCCATGGTGGAGCAGATCGGCCGGGATCAGCGTCGGCCAGTAGACGCCATATGACTGGGCCCCGCTGGGGCCGCCCATGCCGAACATGCCGGGGTAGCTGGCGAGCGCGAGCTCGATCCCGACGTTTGCGAACGCCCGGCCGACCTTGCGCTCATCGGGGTCCTTGGCGATCAGAGTGAGGTAGGCAACGGCTTCGTCGTTGGTCCGGGGATCGGCCTTGTCGCTGCGGACGAGCCGGGTCGCGGTTTCGGCGAACGACTCCCGGCCCCCCCGTTGGTTCGGCCAGAACACGTCCTCGACGAGCTTGGCCTTCGCCTCGATGTCGAGCCCCGTGAGACAGAAGGTCATCGAGTTCCGGTAGCCGCCGTGGACGTTGATGCAGACCTTTGCCGTGGTCGGCGGCGCTTCGCCCTTGACTCCGGTGATCAGTACCCGGTCGGGGCCATCGTCGACGAGAGTGATGGTGTCGAAGCGGGTCGTGACATCGGGGTTGAGGTAGCGACTGCCCTGCACCTCATAGAGCAGCTGGGCGGTCACCGTTCCGATGTCGACGCGGCCCGCGGTTCCCTCGTGTTTGGTGATCACCGTCGACCCGTCGGCTGCCACTTCGGCGATGGGGAAGCCCGGGTTGCGGAGATCCGCGATCTCGGTGAAGAACGAGTAGTTCCCACCGGTCACCTGGCACCCGCACTCGATCACGTGTCCGGCCACGACGGCTCCGGCAAGCGCGTCCCAGTCAGTTCTCGCCCAGCCGTGGTGCCACGCCGCCGGACCGACGACCACGGCGGCATCGGTGACCCGGCCGGTGATCACCACGTCGGCGCCCAGATGTAACGCCTCCGCGATGCCCCATCCGCCGAGGTAGGCGTTTGCGGTGATGGCCGACCGGTCACCGAACGGCGCGCCCGTGTCGAGGTGGGTCAGTTCATGACCCGCCGCCCGGAGCTCGTCCAGCCGAGGGAGGACGTCGTCTCCGCTGACCCAGGCGACCTTCGGCGTGAGGCCGAGGCGTTCAGCCACGGTCCGGACCGCGTCGGCACAGCCGGCCGGGTCGAGACCGCCGGCATTGGTGACGACCTTGATGCCCCGTTCCAGACAGGTGCCGAGGACCTGTTCCATCTGGGTCACGAACGTGCGGGCATACCCACCGCCGCCGGACGCCCTCGACTTGGCCAGGATCAGCATGGTCAGCTCAGCCAGCCAGTCACCGGTCAGCACGTCGATCGGTCCGCATTCCACCATTTCCCGTGCGGCGCTGAGGCGGTCTCCGTAGAAGCCACTGCAGTTGGCGATGCGTATAGGTCGCGTGGTCACCTCCTGATCTCAGCACCTCGGGGTGGTCCGTGACGAACCGGCCGGGAACGGGCGGCGCCGGGCCGGTCGAATCGACACGGCGAACACAGGTATCGCCACTACCCTGGAGCCAGTGAGCAGCGCGACCGTTCCCGTTCCGGCAGCGCGCGTGAACGATCGGGTCGGCGGGATCGCCGGGATCGGCTTCGCCATCGTTGCCCTCTCGGCCGGCTCAACCATGGTGCGCTCCACGGGGTCGCCCGGCGCCGTGGTCGCCTTCTGGCGTCTCTTCATCGGGGCGGTGCTCTGGCAATCGATCCTGCTCGTCACCAAACAGCGCTTCACCATCGCCGCTCTGAAGAAGTCGGCACCGGCCGGGTTGTTCTTCGGCCTGAACCTGACGCTGTTC
>JANPDB010000502.1:0-3934 GCA_031431255.1 Acidimicrobiia bacterium
GGGGCTCATCACCCGGCAGTTTTCAAGACTGCTACATTCGGCCGCTCTGTCACCCTTCCAGGGGTTCCAAGTGTAGGACCTCTCGGGGCAGCTCATTGCGTCGGACCCGTCCACCCGGCGGGAGGGGCCGGCAGACACAGGTCGTCATACAGGAGACCGCCCTGACCGGTCGAAAGCTCGCACTTCTCGAGCAGCCCCAACTCAACGCTCGGCCTGTCGTGATGGATGATCGCTCCGCATCCGACGATCGCAAACGAAAAGACAAGGGCAGCCGTCAGCCACCCCACGAGGAACCTGGTTGTGATCCGCTCCACCATCGGAGCGTAGGCCGAAAGGGGCGGACGAAGCTTCAGAGACCCTTGACGATCTCAGCCATGAGCTCGCCGGCTTCAGTCGGATTGAGACCGACCCGGACGCCGGCGGCGGCGAGAGCATCCATCTTTCCCTGAGCAGTGCCCTTGCCCCCTGAGACGATGGCCCCGGCGTGACCCATCTTCTTGCCCGCAGGAGCGGTGACGCCGGCGATGTACGCGCTCATCGGCTTCGTGACGTTCGACTTGATGAACTCGGCGGCCTCTTCCTCGGCGCTACCTCCGATCTCGCCGATCATGATGATGGCCTTCGTCTCGGGATCCTTCTGGAACTCGGCGAGCACGTCGACGAACGACGTTCCCGGAACGGGGTCGCCGCCGATGCCGACGCAGGTGGACACGCCGATGCCCTGCTGCTTGAGTTCGTAGAGCGCCTGATAAGTGAGCGTGCCGGAGCGGCTGACGATACCGACGGCCGGCTTGCCGGGCTGGGGAGGGAGCGCAATGTCGCCCGAGGTGATCCCGATGTTGCAACGGCCCGGGCTGATGATCCCGGGGCAGTTCGGCCCGAGCAGCCTGGTGTTCGGGAAGTCCCGTTTGAGCAGGTTGAAGGTCTTGGCCTCGTCCTGGGCGGGGATGCCTTCGGTGATGCACACAATGAAGGCGATGCCCGCAGCAGCGGCTTCGACTATTGCGGCCGAGGCCGCCTTGGGAGGTACGGCGATGAACGACGCGGTGGCACCAGTTGCGGCGACGGCCTCCTCCACCGTGTTGAACACGGGGATGCCTTCGACATCGGAACCGCCCTTGCCGGGCGTGACGCCTCCGACGATCTTGGTCCCGTAGGCCTTGTTCCTCAGCCCGTGGTACTTGCCCTGACCTCCCGTGAGGCCCTGCACGATGACCTTGGTGTTCTCGTCAACGAAGATGCTCATCTTATATGTGTGCTTTCTATCCCTGAGATTACTACGTTGACTTACTTCGCCAGCTCGACGGCGGCACGAGCCGCTTCAAGCATGGTCGCCTTGGAGATCAGCCGGTCGGCGGGGATGCCGGCGTTGGCGATGATCGCCCGGCCTTCTTCCGCGTTGGTGCCGTCGAGACGGATCACGATCGGCGCATTGAGTTTGACCCGACCCATCGCTTCGACGATTCCCTTCGCCACTTCCTCGCCGCGTGTGATGCCACCGAAGATGTTGATCAGGATGCTCTTCACTGCCGGGTCGGTGTTGATCACCTCGAGCGCGCCGGCCATGACGTCGGCGTTCGCTCCTCCGCCGATGTCGAGGAAGTTCGCGGCGGTGCCTCCGACCTGATTCACGACATCGAGGGTGCTCATGGCGAGTCCGGCACCGTTGGCGATGATGCCGACCGATCCCTCCAGGCCGATGTATTGGAGGCCCTTCTCATGGGCGAGCGTTTCGCGGGAGTCACGCAGCACGGTCGACTCGTACTCCGCCCAGTCGTGGCGGTACATCGCGTTCTCGTCGAGCGAGACCTTGGCGTCGAGGCACAGCACCCGGCCCTCCGGAGTGAGCACGAGCGGGTTGATCTCGGCGAGGTCGCAGTCGCCTTCGGTGAAGCACGTGTAGAGCTTCACCAGGATCTCCGCCGCCTGGTCGATGGCCAACGGGTTGAGCTTGGCGTCGATGCACGCCTGACGCGCTTCGGCCAGCGAGATCCCGTCGACCGGGTCGATGTGGCGCTTGATCAGCGCGTCGGGGTTCTCCACGGCAACGACTTCGATCTCGACGCCACCCTCGGCCGACAGCATCAGGAGGTGCTTCTTCGCGCTGCGGTCGAGCGTGTAGGACGCGTAATACTCCTCGGCGATGTCCGCAGCGTTCGCCACGAACAGGCGGTGCACGATGTGTCCCTTGATGTCCATGTGGAGGATGTTCCCCGCATGGAAGCGAACCTCGTCGGCATTCTCGGCCAGCTTCACACCGCCCGCCTTGCCGCGGCCGCCCACCTGCACCTGTGCCTTGATGACGACCGGGTAGCCGGCCGTCTCGGCCACCGCGACGGCCGTCTCGACGTCGTCAGCGATGCCCCCCGGAGGAACGGGAAGCCCGAAGCGGGCGAACTCGGCGCGGCCTTGGTACTCGAACAGGTCCAACGGAAGACTCCTCGGTGAAGCGGATTGGGTTACGCGGACTGGCGCTCACGCTCATCGAGCGTGGATTCGAGCCAGTTGGTGATGGTGTCGAGCGGCGCGCCCGGGGTGAAGAGCTCGGCCACGCCGATCCCCTTCAGCAACTCGATGTCGGCCTCCGGGATGATCCCGCCGCCGAAGACAACGACATCGTCGACGCCACGATCCTTCAGCTTGTTGATCAGCAAGGGGAACAGGGTGCGGTGGGCACCGGAGAGCACCGAGAGCCCGACGGCGTCGGCGTCTTCCTGGATGACCGTCTCGACGATCATCTCCGCCGACTGGAACAGGCCGGTGTAAATCACTTCGAAACCGGCGTCACGAAGTGCCCGGGCGATGATCTTCGCTCCACGGTCGTGGCCGTCGAGTCCGGGCTTGGCGACAACGACTCGGTAGCGGCGCAACATCGGCAATGATCCTACGGCTGGTCGGGCCGCGAGAGCGAACCGGTAGGTTGGAGAAGTGGCCCGCCGACCCCCCGCTCCTTCGCCGCCGACGCCGGCGGGCTGGCGACCACCGGCGACAACGGGGCGCCGGGATCACACGATCCGGATGATCGTCGCCGTCGTCGTGGCGCTCTGTGTGAGCGCGATCGTGCTGGTGCTGTTCTCTCGTGTGGCCGCGAAGCGACCCGAACGGGTCAACCTGGGCAACCGACTGTTCGTCATGCGCCAGCTGGAGAAGCGGACGCAGCGGGCCGACGATGGGCCGCTCTTCTTCAACGATCTCGTGCGCGACGATCGCCCGCTCCCCCTTGCCGTCATCTATGTCGGTGGGGAGTGGGCGGCGCTCAACGCCGTGCCGAAGGGTCAGGCCATCGAATGCGCCGTGCGTTGGGATCCTGCCCGCGAGGTATTCGTGGACCCGTGTACGCAGGGGATCTACGCGCCCGACGGAACCCGGGATGACGGCGGAGCAGCCCTGGAGCGCTACTCGGCCAAGTCCGACGCCGCCACGGACCGGTTGATCGTCGATCTCAACGTCGCGTACGCCGACACGTTGAAGACCCGACCGCCGCAGTAATCGGCACGCCTACGACCCGTTCGGTGGTCGCCGAGGCGCAGGCGCCGAATCGGTATCGGCGACCGGACAACTGGGCACCGGCGCGCAGGGATCGCCAGTTCAGGCCGGCGAGTCGGCGGCCGCGAGTACCGCCCGGAGGTCCTGCCGTTTGATCTTCCCCGTCGTGGTCAGCGGGAGATCGTCGACGACGACCACCAACGACGGGACCTTGTACGGCGTGAGCGTCTCCCCGACCGCAGAGCGAAGAAAGGCCGGAGTCAGCGAGCGCCCGGGCATCATCCGCACCGCGGCCGCCACCCGTTCGCCACGACGGGGGTCGGGAAGTCCGACAACGGCCGCCTCGGCGACGCCGTCGATGGCCTCGAGAGCCGCCTGCACCTCGGCGGCGTACACGGAGTAGCCGCCGACTTTGATGACGTCCTTCGCGCGACCGACGAACTCGACC
>JANPDB010000503.1:0-1884 GCA_031431255.1 Acidimicrobiia bacterium
AGACGTTCCGGATCTGCTCACGATGCGAGAAGCCCACCTGCTCGGACTGCCTTCGCGAAGCGCCGGTCGGTTTCCAGTGCGTGGAGTGCCTCCGCAAGGCCACACCGAGCGCCGCAGCGCGGGTGCAGCGCAATGTCCGGGTGAACAAGAACCTCGCGCTGGCCTCGTTCCCGGTGACCAAGGCGCTCATCGCCCTGAATGCCGTTGTGTTCGTGCTTGGACAGGCCGGGTCGGAATGGGCCCAGCCGCGTCGACTCGGTCTTGCTGCCGCGCTGGTCAGCCCGGGCGGCGAGTACTACCGCCTCGTCACGGCTGGTTTCCTTCACTACGGGTTTCTCCACATCGCCTTCAACATGTACGCGCTGTGGGGCCTGGGGCAGGCGCTCGAGGCGCGTCTCGGCCCGAAGCGATTCCTTGCGCTGTATGTCGTTGCGCTCCTAGGCGGTAGCGCCGGTGCCTTGCTCCTCGAGCCCAACAGTCTGGTAGGAGGGGCGTCCGGCGCAGTGTTCGGCTTGTTCGGTGCCCTCGCGGTCGCGCTTCGAGCCCGCGGGGTGTCGATCATGAAGACGCCGCTCGGGCCGACGCTGCTGCTCAACTTCTTCCTCACGTTCGCCATCCCCGGCATCTCCAAGGGAGGCCACGTCGGTGGTTTCGTCCTCGGCGTGATCGCTGGCTACATCACCCTCCGTCCGAACAAACGCGGCGACACCGAGTACCAGGACCTCGGCGCGCTGCTGGCGCTCGGACTCGCAGTCGTCGGTTGTGCGCTCCTCTTCGCCCAGCGCAGCGGTTTCTGACGAACGTGACGCCGGTTTCGCCGTCCCCGTTGTTCTCGTCGCCGAACGTGGTATTCCGATGATCGACACCAAGCTGAAGCGCTCGCTGGGCCAGATGATCCATGGCATTCAGGTCGTCGGTGCTTCGCATGACGGGATTGCCCGCTGCTACACCTCGCACTGGGTCATGCAGGTGAGCTTCGAGGAGCCGATCGTCCTGGCGAGCGTTTCGCCCAAGCACGACACGTATCCGCTACTGGTGGCCAGCGGCCGATTCAGCGTCTCGATGCTGGCCGCCGACCAGGTCGCCGAAGGGCAGTACTTCAGCTATCCGGGCCGGAGGTTCCATCTCATGGCGGAAGAGTTCGTCGAGGACTGGGACGGTCTCCCGATCGTCCCGAACGCAATCGCCCACCTGCGCTGCGAGGTCGAGCAGCGCCTCACCGTGCTCGGCGACCATGAGCTCTTCCTCGCCCGCGTCACGGCGACGAAGGAGGGCCGTCTGAAGGATCCGCCGCTCCTCTACTCTTCGAGGCTCGGTTGGCGACGCACCGGAGATCCGGCCCGCGAGCCCGGTGTGAGCATCCGCGACGCACTCCTCGAACGACTTCGGGCATCAGGTCTCGGCGGCGACGACACCGACTCGCCCGAGGACGAGTAAGCCGGCTTACACCTGGCTGGTGCGCCCGGCCCAGTACGGAGCACGGAGTTCACGTTTCAACAGCTTGCCTGACCCGGTCTTCGGCAGCTCGGCCAGGAACGCCACGCTGCGGGGGATCTTGTAGTTGGCCAGGTGGGCGCGGGCGAACTCGACCACCTCGTCGGCGTCGAGCGACTCCCCCTCTCGGCACACAACGACGGCATGCACCGTCTCACCCCACTCTTCCGACGGGATGCCGAACACTGCGGCTTCGAGGATCTTCGGATGGTGTTCGAGAGCCGCCTCGATCTCCGCCGGATAGATGTTCATCCCGCCGGAGATGATCATGTCCTTCTTGCGGTCGCAGATGTACAAGAAACCTTCGTCGTCCCGGTAGGCGATGTCGCCGACGGTCTGGTACTCGCCCCGCCGATCAGCGGCGTACTTGTCGGCTTGCTTGTAATACTC
>JANPDB010000504.1:0-5551 GCA_031431255.1 Acidimicrobiia bacterium
TTCGGGGAGCTGATGGTCCTCCGGCACGCGGTACGGAATCCGGGCAGTCAGGATCTTCCTCTTCGCCCGGCTGATCCGCTGGCCGACGGTGGGCTCGGGGGCGAGAAGCACTCGGGCGATCTCGGAGGTGGTGAGACCACAGAGGGTACGAAGCGTGAGAGCGATTCGGGCATCGCTGTTGAGGGCCGGGTGGCAGCAGGTGAAGAGCAGGCGAAGCTCGTCAGGGCGTTTCGCCACCGGGTCGCTCGGCCCGGCCGGCTCGTCGAGCAAGCGCACCGCCGCGCTTTCGCGAGCCGTTCTCGACGACTCGCGCCGTATCCGGTCGAGCGCTTTTCGCCGGGCGACCGTTGTCAGCCATGCGCCGGGATTGTCGGGTACGCCGGAGACGCCCCATTGTTCAAGCGCGACAATCGCCGCTTCCTGCACGGCATCTTCGGCGAGATCGAAATCACCGGTCAGGCGGATGAGGGTGGCCACCACGCGGCCACCCTCCCGTCGGATGCTCTCGGCGAGTGAGAGCGGCGGCTCTCCTCTGTCCGTAGCGAGCCTCAGCCTTGGGAGAAGTCGATCAGCGGACGGACCTCGACGTGACCGTGCCAGGCTCCGGGGATCTGCGCCGCCCAGTGCAGTGCTTCGTCCAAGTCCTTGCAGTCGAGGATGTAGAAGCCGCCGAGCGCCTCTTTCGTCTCCGCGAACGGTCCGTCGGTGGAGACGACGTCTCCACCCTTGGCGCCCCCGGTCACGTGCACGGTCGTTGCCGTTGAGGTCGGCTGTAATGCTTCACCAGCACCGAGAACACCTGCCGCCCCGGCAGTTTCACCGAAGGTGTTGTACTCGGCCATGATCGCCGCCCACTGTTCGGGATTGGTGTCGGTGTCGTTCTGCTCGGCGGCGTAAATGAGAGCTGCGTATCGGGCCATGTCGGAGCCTTTCTCAGTTGGTGCTTCCAACCGTTTTGATGATGGACGTCAATGTGACGAACGGCGAGGGCCCATTTCGACAACGTCGGGGTGAATTCTTTCGGACGGTCGGCCACCTCGCCGTTAGCGGCGCCGGCCGAGGAACTTGCCGTTGGCCCAACCTGTCACGACGGCACCTGGGCCGGACTCGGTGGCGATCACGGAAGCAATAGGCACCCAACCGCCTTTCTCGTTCACCGGCCTTACCCAGACGATGCCGCCGGGCGGCACCGTGGTCACGGGCGAGGCCGTTGCCGTGGGTGCGGAGCGAACGAACAGCACATCGTTCTGGGCGACATTGACGACACGCGCCGGGCGAGAACCGTCGGGAAGGCGGTCGCAGCCTCCTTCGTTCTGCACGCCGCCGAAGTCGATGGCCAGGCGATAGGTGTAGACCCGGTCGCTCATGCCGTCAGAGCCCGGCCCGTCGAACAGCGTGAAGCGGCCGGTGCGTCCGTCCGGGTGGAACACCTTCCAGGTACGGAGCGCGTTCTTGGGGGTACTGGGCTGGGCTGCGACCTTGGTCCACGGGCCGTCGAACTCACGCATCCACATGCCGTCGACCGCGACCGTGATGTCCCAGAACGGCTCCGTGGTACCGCAGTCCAGGGCGATCGCCCAAGGGAGGCCGTTGGGTGCTTTCGCCGCACCCGCGGTCTGCGGGGCCGAGGCGATGCCGATCGCGGAGCCGATGATCAGCGCCGCGGCGAGAAGGGTTCGAATGGGACGTCGGGGGGTCTTCGGTTGCGAATGCATGCCCCACCATTGTCGCACCGGTCTGAGCGTTGTCGGCGACTCAGTGCACTAGTTGTGGAGACGGGCGAGGAACGCCACCACGGCCGCCATGAACGGCTCGAACTGGTCGTAGCGGATCCCGTGGCCGGCCCCAGCGATATGCGCGCTGGTGATCAGCGGGTTCAGCGTGGACGCCTCGGCCGCCAGTTCCGGCGTGATAATGCCGCCCGCTGCGCTGTCGCCGAGGACGAGCAGGGTCGGGCAATCGATCAGTGGGACCACGGTGCGCCACGGCGCGCGGATTGACGGGAAGTGCTCGAAGAGTTCGAGTTGCACCTCCATGCGGGCGTCGAGGGAAAGCGCGATGTCGTCTTCGGACCAGAGCGGCGAATCAGATCGCCGCGCCGCCAGTGCCTCTTCGCGCGGTGCCTGCTGCATCCACGCCACCCAGTCGCGCCACGCAGTGTTGCCCGCCCGACGTGTCGCTTCTTGCTGCTCCGCCTCTTCGTCTGTCGTCGGAATCGGCGTCTCCCACCATGCCGGGTCCTCGAGCACGACAGCACGAGCGAGCCCCGGATTGGCGGCGACGGCGAGTGCGATGGTCGATGCGCCCATCGAATGCCCCATCATCGCCAGATGGTCAAGGCCCAGGGCACTGACCACGCTGCAGAGATCGGACACTCGGATGGCATCGTCGAACCGATCGCCGGCGAGGCCCGACGCACCGTGACCTCGGGCGTCGTAGGCGACGACATCCCAGTCGTCGGCCAGTCGTTCGGCCGCTCGGCTGAAGTACAACGCGTTGTCGGTGAAGCCGTGGACCAGCAGGAGCGGGGATCCCCCGCCCCCGCTCCGGAACCACCGCAACGGAGTTCCGTCGTCGGCCCGGCACTGACCTTGTTCCCACTCAAGCATTCGTGGCCGACCCCTTCGACGCTTTCGGCGCGGAGTTCTTGGTGGCCGACTTCTTCCCCGCGGACTTCTTCTCCGCGGACTTTTTCCCCACCGGCTTCTTGCCCGATGACTTCTTCGCTGCCGGCTTCGCCTCCGGCTCCTTCCCGGCCGGCGTTCGATTGGCCTTGACCGAGGGAGCGTTCAGGATGGTGTTCTTGACGGCGATCCGGTCCACCACCGCTTGATTGCTGGGGGCGACTGGCTCCACTCCGTCACCGCCCTTGCGCATCGGCGGTGGCGATTGCGGAACGGCCCACTCGGCGCCGGTCGCCTCGAACAATCGGGCGACTTCGTCGATGTGGAGATCCACCAGGTGCCAGAGGTCCGGAACGAGGTCGCGGTCCGAGATCAGGCCGAAGTCCATCCGATCGCCATAGCTGTGCACGGTGATGTTCAGCCCGACCCCATCGGCGATCGTCGAAACGGGGACGTAGGCATCGAGCTTCGCGCCGGCGAAGTACAGGCTCTGGCGTGGCCCGGGCACGTTCGAGATGACGACGTTCACCGGCGAATTGATGCGATCGGCCAGCCTGAGCCGCGAGACAAGACGGAGCGCTGATGCCGCGACCAGAGGAGAGGCGTAGTCCGCCGATTGGCCAAGGGCGTCGGCCGGCAGGAGCTCGAACTGGCTCTTCCCCGCGTTCATTGCCTCCCGGCAGAGCTTGACGCGCTCGAGCGGATCAGCACAGTTGGTCGGCAGGTCGGCGACGAGGCCGGAGACCCGGTTCGTCCACGGGTCTTCCTCGTTCCCGGTACGGATCGACACCGGGACCATGGCGCGCAGCGGAGCGTCGGGCAGTGCGTCGTGCTCGATCAGGTACTCCCGCAGCGCCCCGGCGCAAATGGCCATCACGACGTCGTTCAACGTGCACCCGGTCGCTTCCTTGAGACGCTTCAGATTCTCCAGCGACGCGGAGCGCATGGCGAAGCGACGGTGGGCGGAGACGGACTTGTTCCACGGGGTCGGCGGGGCCGGGGTGATCGGCAACTTCACCCTGGATGATTGGTCCGTTTTCGATGTCGACCGTTTGGCGACAGCACCGATGGTGTCGCGAGTGCGGGTGGCGAGGCCGCTGAGGCTGGCGATCCCCGCCCGGTCGGCGAAGTCGCGGATGATGTTGAGCGACAGCCGTGCACCGCGAACGGGATTGGCGGCGAGGTTCATCACGGCCCGCTGCAGCATCGCGGCCTGCGTCGGAGGCTCCTCGCCGACCCACTCCCGAGGCTCGAGCGTCCACTCGGCATCGCGTGACTCGTCGGTGAACATCTTGAGCATGATGACGCCCGACGCGCCGTCGATGGTTGCGTGGTGCGTCTTCTGCAGGAGCGCCCACCGACCGTCGGCAAGACCTTCGATGACGTACACCTCCCACAGCGGCCGCGCGCGGTCCATCTTCCGGCCGACGATTCTCGCGACCTGCTCGGTCAACTGGTCTGCCGCTCCTGGTGGCGCCAGACCGATGTGGCGCACGTGAAAGTCGAGGTCGAAGTCGGCATCCTCGACCCAGTAGGGCCGGTCCAACGCCATGGGCACTTCCACGACCTTGCGGCGCAGCGGCTCGAGATGGCCGACCATGATCCGCATCCGCTCGCGCACGGCGGTGAACGGATCGAAGTCGTCGGATGGTCGGTCGTAGATGCTCAGGCCGTTCACGTGGCCGTAGTTGTTGTTGGTCTCCATCAACAAGAAGCTGACGTCGACGCCGGTGAGCTGTTTCATGTTGATCCCTCAGGGTTGGGGTAGCTGCATCATGGTCGAAAACCGCCCCAGGTTTCCCATTCTCGGACGGGGAACAACGTGTTGGGGCCTCCGTCGCGCCGACGCCGCCACCGGATTCGGTTGTCAAGGGACTGCGTGACCGCTCGTCAAAGGTCGGCATGCGCGACGAGTCAACAGTGTCGGGTCCGCGTGCTCGGTTCGGACCGGTGCGGCCGCTTACGCGGCTCGGCGGCGAACTGGCGGGCCAGTGGTAAGGACGTTGCCGTCGGGAAACGTGATGGTCAGTGTGCGATCCGGTTGGAGGGTGAGCCTCCAGCCGCCTTCGTGCGCGGCATGATGATGCTTGCTGCACAACGGAACAAGATTGTCGAGGTCGGTGGGACCTCCATGTTCCCAGTAGTGAACGTGGTGTGGTTTGGTGAATTCGAAGGCCACGCAACATCCCGGCACGGCGCATGCCGGATATAGGGCGCGCAACGCGCGGCGCTGTGCCCTGGACACAAGGCGGGTGCTCCTTCCGAGGTTCATCTCGCCCGGCGCATGGAGCACGACGCCGTTGGCGACGACGACCGGATGGGCGTCGGCTCGCTTGTAGAGATCTTCGAGCGCTGGGAGCTCGACTGGCAGGCCCCAGTCGACTACCGCTGCGCCTCCGTTCGCCGCGAGGGTTTCGCCGCGCGCGTCGACTACCACGACAATCTCGGGTCGCCCGAACCTGCTCGGGCCCTCTCGGAAGAACTTCGACCATTCGGCGAGGTCCCCACTGGGGTCGGAGCCGCCGTCATACGGATCTGCTTCGCCGTCGCGTTCGTTCGATGACGTTTCCGGCGATGTGGCGGGCTGGTTGGGAACCACAGTGAGCCCCGCTGACTGCTGCTGCATGATCAAGGCGAGGAGAGCGAGGGCACGCAGGTGATCTTGCTTCCCAGCTGGGTCTGGCGGGCACGTGGACGGCATGCGTTCTGCGAACAACGCCGCGAGCATTGCCTGAAGGTGTCCGTGAATCACGACGCCGCTCAATGGGTCGAACCGGCCGGACAGGCGGAACATGCCGGTTCGTTTGTCGGTCCAGGTGTGCAGCGCAGTGTCGCGACGTTGTTGGGTGAAGCGGCTTGTGCCGTCGTCGTTCTCAAGCGCGCGAGCGGCTCTGTTCAGCGTGCGGGCAAGGTCATCGGGTGTCGCC
>JANPDB010000505.1:0-2638 GCA_031431255.1 Acidimicrobiia bacterium
TTCATGGTCACGTGCTCCATCACGGAGCAGAGCTTGGCAGACTGTGCGGCATCGCTATGACCGACTCGTCCAAGCTCCAATCGCTTCTCGGCTTTCTCCACGCATCGCCGTCGCCATTTCACGCAGTAGCCGAGGCCCGCCACAGGCTCCAGGCGGGGGGATTTCGTGCGTTGACGGAGACGGAGGCATGGAGCGATGTGTCCGGCCGATGCTTCGTCGAACGCGACGGCGCGTTGGTTGCATGGGTCTCCGAGCAGGCCGACGCGCCGCAGTCGGGATTCCGCATCATAGGTGCACATACCGATTCCCCCAACCTGCGGGTGAAGCCGAATACCTCCATCGCAAGTGTTGGCTACCGCCAGGTTCCGGTGGAGATCTATGGCGGCGCGCTTCTCAATTCCTGGCTCGACCGTGACCTCGGGATCTCCGGCAGATTCATCCTGCGGAGCGGGGAGGCCGCACTGGTTCGGATCGACAAGGCGATCGGCCGGGTCTCGCAGCTCGCGATCCACCTCGATCGCGAGGTGAACGAGAAGGGACTCGTTCTCGACAAGCAGCTCCACGTCCTCCCGATGGTTGGGCTCGGCGAGTTCGCCGGTGATGCCTTCGTCGCATGGGTGGCCGCGCAGGCAGGAATCGCGCACGCCGACGTGCTCGCCCATGACCTGATGTTCCATGACGTTGCTCCCCCGGGACTCCTCGGCCTTGACGACGAGTTCGTCGTGAGCGCGCGCATCGACAACCAGTTCTCCTGCTGGGCGGCCATCGACGCGCTCGTGAACGACCGGACCGCGACCCGGGGTCCCATCCCGATGGTTGCGCTCTTCGACCACGAGGAGGTCGGTTCCTCCTCGACCACGGGCGCCGCCGGTCCGCTCCTCGAGATGGTCATCCATCGGATCGCGGCAGCGTCCGGACTCACGACCGATGAGCGCTCGCGAGCTCTCGCCCGTTCGACGTGCCTCTCGTCCGACATGGCCCACGCCGTACATCCGAACTACGCCGAACGGCACGAGCCCGGCCACCGTCCCGTCCCGAACGGTGGGCCCGTCCTCAAGGTGAACGCCAACCAGCGCTACGCCACCTCGGCCGTCGGAGCTGCTCGCTTCCGCGCGGCATGCGAACGCGCTGATGTTCCCGTGCAGGTCTTCGTCTCGAAGAACTCTCAGCCGTGCGGTTCGACCATCGGGCCCATCACGGCTACGCGCCTCGGCATCGAGACGATCGACGTGGGCTGCGCCATGCTCTCCATGCACTCTGCCCGAGAGCTGTGCGGAGCTGCTGACGCCGACCTCTTCGTCGCCGCGCTGACCAGCTTCCTGCAGGCGTAGCTACTTCGACGGTGCCGGACGCCGTTCCTTCGCGTAGAAGGTCCAGCTCGTCTCGTTCGGTCCGCTCACCGATGTTGGCGCAAACATGAACTCAGGGCGCTCGGACTCCACCTTGGCCCGGATGTCGGCAGGCAGCTCGGCGTATCCACCCATGAGCTTCTTGCCACCCGTGTGGTACACGAGGTGACCTGTTTGGGACGTGCCCATGAGCAACCACGGCAACCAGGGGCCGAGGCGCACCCAGGAGATGTGGCACGGCGCCATCGGTGTGTCGTCCTCTAGCGCGGCACGGGACGCGATGAAGCGGAAGAGCTCCGCTCCCTGATACATCGATCCGCCCGACTCCCGGGGCCAGGCATCGGGTTGGAGCGGGTTGGGATACAGCAGAAAGACATCCGTCGAGAAGTGCACGTCGTCTTCCCAGATCTCGGGCCGCAGGGTCCATGGCCCGCGCGGTCCGTTGAGCGTGAAGCCACCGTTCAGGGGGTCGTTCCAGATGTGGAGTACGTCGTTTACTTCGGACGTGATCGGGTTCGTCCACGTGGTGAGGATCTCGTCCGTCGCCGGGTCACGATAGAAGACGGCTTCGCGCGACAAGAAGTCGTATCCGCCCTCGGTCTCGACGGCGCGCCCGATGTTGAATCCGTCGAGGGTGAAGAGATGCAAGCTGCCGACACCCGGGAGATAGGCGTACACCGGACCTCGGAACCACGTCACCACATCGACCGGTTCGAGCGATGCCCGGATCTTTACGAAGGTTCGGATGTTGGCCTCGGCCGAGGACGGATCAAGGATCATGTTCCGACGGTAGGCCTTCGCCCGCGCCGACCGTCACCGTGGCACTTAGGATTGCGCTCATGGCAGCCCGAAAAGCCGGATCCGCAACGACCGCCCGCACGAAGGCTGCGCCCAAGAAGCCCACGAAGGCTGCGCCCAACAAGGTCAAGCAGACCAAGCGGGCTGCACCCGACACGGCGAAGATGAAGACGCCCACGGCGATCGACAAGTCGGCGCCCGCGAAGGCCGCACCGCCCGAGCCTGGACCCGCTCGCCCGGCGCCCAGAACGAAAGCGACCCGAACGACCTCGACCCGCGTGTCGAACATCCGCGCCGCGGCAAACCACCTCGTCCTCGGCATCGACATCGGCGGGAGTGGGATCAAGGGGGCACCCGTCGACCTCCACGAAGGGCGGCTCGCCAACGATCGCCTTCGCATCGATACTCCCCAGCCGGCGACGCCCGAAGCATGCGGCGTCGTGGTCAACGACATCGTGCGCCACTTCTCCACGATGACCTCGGCCAACGGC
>JANPDB010000506.1:0-5516 GCA_031431255.1 Acidimicrobiia bacterium
CATCGTGCCCACGGAGAAGACACTCGCCCGTCTTGCCGCCCTGCCGCCGGCCGACGACCGTCCGCCGGAGGACGCGGCAACGGTCCTCGACGGCGCGCTCCGCGACACCTCGGTGCCCAAGTGGTCGGCGCTGCTGCGACCCCACCGCAAACTCCTCGCCGCCGGTCTCGCGCTGGTCGTTGTCGAGGCGTTGACGACGGTGATCGGACCGGGTCTGATCGGCCGTGGCATCGACACCGTGACACGGCGAACTCCTGGTGGCTGGTCGCTCGGCGCGATCGTCTCGGCGTTTCTGTTCGCTACCGTCGTCGGCCTCTTCGCCAGTCGGGGTTCTGCGCTCCTGATCGGCGTGGTCGGCGAGCGCCTCCTCTACGGTTTGCGGATTCGCGTCGGGGCGCATCTGCAACGGCTGGGCCTCGACTTCTACGAACGCGAACTGACGGGGCGGATTCTCACCCGCGTGACGGGGGACGTGGACGCCCTCGCCAACGTCGTCCAGCAGGGTGTGGTGGCGCTGCTTCTCAACGTGTTGCTCGTGATCGGCGTCGCCGGATTCCTCCTTCTCACCAATCTGACGCTTGGGATCGTCGCGCTCGCGACCTTTCCGGTGCTGGTGGTTGCCACGCTGTGGTTCCGGCGGATCTCGTCCGTTGCGTACCTCTCGGTGCGCGACCGTGTGTCGGGGGTGAACGCCAACCTCGCGGAGTCGTTCGCCGGGGCCAAGGTCACCCAGGCGTTCGGACGCGAGCGCCGCTCCGTCCAGGAGTTCGGCGCGATCGTCGACGACTACCGTGCGTCGCGACTCGACGCGCAGCGCGCCGCGTCGGCGTACTTCCCGGTCGTCGACGCGTTGAGTGTGGTCGCCAGCGCGCTGGTGCTCTGGCGTGGCGTTGGTCTCGTCCGTGATGGCTCCGTCTCGGCCGGGCAGCTTGCGGCCTACCTGCTCCTGCTGGCGCAACTCTTCGCTCCCATCCAACAGCTCACGACCGTGATCGACTCCTGGCAGCAGGCCGGGGCGGCCATGTCGAAGCTACGCGACCTCTTCCGCGAGCCGTCGACCGTGGAGCGTCCGCTTCCGGAACACGCGCAGCATGTCCCGGTTTCGACCGACGGCCGCAAACGCGGTGTGCGGATCGAGCTCCGTGGAGTGCGGTTCTCCTACGCGGCGTCACCCAGCGAAGCCCTCAAAGGTGTCGACCTGTCGATCGATGCCGGTGAGAGTGTGGCGATCGTGGGGTCGACCGGCGCAGGGAAGTCGACGATCGTGAAACTTCTGCCGCGCTTCTACGACCCGACGGCCGGCGAGATCCTCGTCGAGGGCATCGATCTGCGTGCATGTGATCTCGATGAATGGCGGTCGATGCTCGGTTACGTGCCGCAGGAACCGATGCTGTTCGGCGCAACGATCGCCGACAACATCCGCTTCGGCCGACCGTCAGCCTCCATGGACGACGTCGAACGGGCCGCTCGCCTGGTCGGCGCCGACGTCTTCATCGAGGAGTTCCCTGACGGCTACGCGACCTATGTGCAGGCCCGCGGGAAATCACTGGCGGCAGGTCAGCGTCAGTTGATCGCCCTGGCGCGAGCGGCGCTGGTGAAGCCGCGCCTCCTCCTGCTCGACGAGGCGACGGCCACCTTGGACCTTTCCACCGAAGCGGTGGTGCAGCAGGCCCTGAACGTCCTCGCGGAGGGAGCGACCACCATAGTGGTCGCACACCGGCTGGACACGGCTCGGCGTGCCGACCGTATCGTCGTCATCGACGATGGATGCGTCGTGGAGCAAGGATCGCACGATGACCTCATTGCCCTCGGTGGCGCGTATGCCCGCATGTGGACGCTGGCATCCACCGGAGGCGAACCGCGCCTCTGAGACCCGAGTCGAATCGGGCACGGCGGCCATTTGCCGACGAACCGATTGCGCTTTCGCCGGGGAGCTTGACGTGACTTCGGTCCGCGATGGCCTCCCGCGGCGCATCCGTTGGTAGCGTGGGTAGTTCCCATGGAGACATCGACTGCTGCCACCGTGGCGCCCACCGTCACCCGCGTCGAGCGGACCTTCGGGTTCATCGATATCTCCGGGTTCACGGCCTTCACCGACACCTTCGGCGATGCTGCAGCCGTTGCCAGGCTCGCCGAGTTCCGAGCCGTCGTGCGGGAGATCTCGTCACATCACGGAGTCCGCATCGACAAGTGGCTGGGTGACGGCGCCATGTTCGTCTGCGTCGACACCGGCCCGCTGCTCGCTTCGGTCCTCGATATCTCAGAGCGTTTGGTGTCGATCGGCTTCCCGCTCCGTCTCCGGGCCGGGATCGCCGGCGGGATGGTCATCCTCTTCGAGGGCGACGACTACATCGGGACGCCCGTCAACCTCGCCAGCCGTCTCTGCAACGATGCCTCCCCCGGCCAGACGCTGGTCACGGCCGAGTTGGCGGACTATGCCCCGGCCGATGCCGACATCACCCCGATGGGTGCGGTCGAGGTCCGAGGGCTCGCGCAGGCGGTGCCGATCGTGTGCATGACCGGTTGCCCGGATGCCGAGTTGACGGCCTGAGGGTTCGTCTCAGGGGTTGAGCGCCGAGGTCAACTCGCCGGCCCGACGGGCGAGGCGGCGGTGGACCTCATGTCGTTCGAGGTGCTGGTCCATGGTCTTCTTGTCCTTCGCGAACTCGGCACCCGGCCCGGTAGTGAAGAACGCCGCGACCTCGGTCGCTGTCGGCTCGGCTGTCAGCACACTGATGTTCTCCAACAAGCGTGGGAGCGACACTTCCGGAAATCGCTTCACAATCGTCTCCCAACGATCGCGGATGAAGCTCCACGTCTGCTCTGCGGTGCTCCGCGCGCCGAGCATGCGCAGCATCGCGAACGGAGCATCTTGCGAACGAACGGCATCGGTGAGGCACGCCTCGAGGCTGCGGGCGATCAGCGAAGGCTGAGTGAATGATCCGAGCGCGTGCAGAAGTCGGAGGTCGGTCTGGGGCGAGGACGCCGATCCTCGGGCAGCAACGATGTTGTCGTACGTTGCGGCGTCGCCGTTCGTCGCAGCGACGGTGAGCAGGGCGGGAGCGAGATCAGCGTCGATCGAAGCGTCTTCGGCCAGGATGCGGTCAAGCGCCGCCGAGGCGCGGTGGCCGACAGAGGGGTCGCGGCCCAGTGTCCCGAGCGATTCGGTCAGCGAACCCCGCAATGCGGAGATGAGGGGGCTCTCGCCGACCCCCCGCAAAGTCCCCAGCTCCTCGACGATCGGGCCGAGCAGGGCGCGCACCAGCGACTGGAGCTTCGGACGGTCGGCGTCGAGAGCGATCACGTCGAGCCGTCGAAGTCCGGCGAGGGCGGCCGACCAGACATTGGGGTCGCGCTCACCAGGCAGGGCCTGCACGAGCTTGACGAAGGATGCGATGGGAGATGCACCCGCCAGGACGGCGGACCACACGTCCGCGACGACGTCATAGCGCTCGACTGGTGCGAGCCGGTCGAACACCGACCCGATCGTGGCGGCCAGGGCCTCGTCGTAGCGGACGCGGTAGAAGCCATGTCCGCCGGCGTTCACGACCGCGCCGGTCGAACCGGCCGGGAGATCCACGGTCAGCGGTTCAACACCGAGCAGGGCTCCCCCTGTGGTCCCGGCGGAGGGTCCGCCCAGTGATCGGTACAGGACGGGTATGTCCCACGTGGTGGTACCGATCGCATCGGCCAGATAGGTGAATGGCGCCTGCGACAGGGTCATCGACGAGACGGCAGAACCGGTAGTCGTCGCGGCGACCGAGACCAGGGGAAAGCCGCCTTGGAGAATCCATCCGTCCATGAGGTTGCGGACCGGGGCACTGGTCGACTCCTCGATGGCGTCCCAGAGATCGGTGGTTTCCGCGTTCGCGAACGCGTGCGATTCGAGGTAGTGCTTCACACCGAGACGGAACGGCTCCTCACCCAGGTACTGCTCGAGCATTCGGAGCACCGCGGCGCCTTTCTCGTAAGTGAGAACGTCGAACATCCCGCTCGCGTCCGCGGGCGAGATGACCGGGAACTCGATCGGTCTTGTGCTCTGGAGAGCATCGACCTGCTGGGCCATGGACCGATAGAGCGCGAACGACGTCCACCGTTCCCAATCCGGCCGGAATTTCGCGACACACGACACCTCCGCGAACGTGGCGAATGCCTCGTTGAGCCACAGGCCGTTCCACCACTGCATCGTGACGAGATCGCCGAACCACATGTGGGCGATCTCGTGCGCGACGACGTCAGCGATCCTTTGGAGCTCGGGCTTCGATGCCCTCTTCTCATCGACGAGCAAGAGTGCCTCTCGGAATGTGACGGCCCCGAGGTTCTCCATGGCACCGAACGCGAAGTCGGGAGTGGCGATGAGGTCGAGCTTCGTTCCGGGATAGTCGATGCCGTACCAGTCGGTGAAGTAGGTGAGCGCGAAAGCGCCGATCTCCAAGGCGAAGGCGGCTTGAGCGATTCGACCCGGACGGGCGATGACCCGCAAAGGGATTCCCCCGACATCGACAGCCGGGGTCGCCTCCAAATCACCGACCACCATGCACACGAGGTAGCTCGACATCACGGGCGTGTCGGCGAAACGCACCGAATGCTTCCCCGAAGCGAGCGTCGTGCTCGACAGTTCGTGCATGTTGGACACCGCCATGAGGCCGGCCTCGACCACGAGCGTGATGGCGAAGACGGCTTTTGCGTCGGGCTCGTCCCAGCAAGGGAAGGCCCGGCGTGCGTCGGTCGCTTCCATCTGCGTCGTCGCGATCACCTTGGTGCTGCCATCACCTGCCGTATAGGTGCTGGCGTAGAACCCGACCAGCTTGTCGTTGAGCGAACCGAGGAACTGGATGTGGAGCGTGGAGCGGCCGGCCGGAATCGTACGCTCACAGACGAACGTCACCCGTTCGCTGGCGTCGTCGAACGTGACGGTCGCGGTGTTGCGGGATCCGTCTTCGGACACGACCCACGCCCTGGTGATCTCGAGATCCTTGGCGTTGCAGACGAGCTCGGCGGTCGGGGCGGCGATGTCGAGCTGGATTGCCACGTCGCCGACGAAATCCCGACGGTCGAGATCCGGCGCCACGGTGAGGTCGTAGCGGACCGGCCGGGCCGTGCGGGGGAGGCGGTACGGATTGACGGCCGGATCGGCGACGGCAGGACGACACATTCCCCCGAGTCTTGTCGCTCTATCGCCGCATGTTCGTCGCCGCCGAATTGGGCCGAACGGACCTTCTCGGTGGTGCCGGCAGCCACTAGCGTCTCCGGACCGTGAGCGTTCCTGCTGCCGATGCCGTCCAACTGGTCACCATCGGACACGCGATCGTCGACGTGCTCGCTCATGCCGATGATCGGTTCCTCGCCGATCACGACTTGACCAAGGGCAAGATGGAACTGGTCGACGAGACCCGTGCCGTTCCGATCTACTCGGGGATGGCGGGCGCGACGGTGGCCAGTGGCGGGGATCTGGTCGAGCTTTCCGGTGGGTCCGCCGCGAACACCGCTGTCGTCGCCGCGATGCTCGGTGCTCG
>JANPDB010000507.1:0-6255 GCA_031431255.1 Acidimicrobiia bacterium
AGCGGGACTTCGGTGCGCCGGCCGCAGCCTTCGGGCTCGCCTTGGCCGCCGCTCCCCTACCGGCCGTCGACTTGGGGGCTGCGGCCTTCGTGCCCGCCTTCGAAGCGGACGGCTTCCCGGATTTGGACGAAGGCGCCCCACCTTTGACCGCCGCCTTGGCGACAGTCTTGCTCGGCGCCGGCGACGCCTTCTTTGCTACGGCGGATTTCGCCGGTTTGCGAGCAGGAATCGATTTCGACGATGCAGCCACGATGTACTCCCGTTGACGGTGCCGGAGGGACCGCGAGATCCCCGGGAAGGCGGGCAGACTACTGCGTCACTGACCCGAATTCGCGCCATTGACCGCCAGAAGGTCGTTCGTCGACATGACCCATGTCACGATTCGTCATCCGCCGGCACCCGGACCGTCGGCCGCTCCGGCCGGCTCGGCGCTCAATCGGAGAGTGCGGCCACCATCGGCTCGGCGTCCGCATCTGCCGACGCCGACGAGAACGTGTCCGGCACCACGATCATCGGCACGGACGCATCGCCACCCTCGTCGAGTTGGTCGAGCCGAGCCAGATGATCGGTGAGCGCAGCGCGCAGCCGATCGCGCGTTGCCGCCGTGAGTGAGCGGAGGTCGTCGAGCTCGTGCCGTCGACGATCGAGCTCGTCGGCGATCGTCTGGCGCTGAGCGTCGAGCGCGGCCAGGTGGTGCGAGTGCTGGATGTCGGCCTCGCTCATCCGCTTCGCGATGACCTCGTTCGCGTCGACTTGTGCTGCGGCGGCAGCCGCTGCGGCGGCGGCGGCACCCTCCGCCTGAAGGCGAGTCGCCTGTGTCGTCGCATCGGCGACAATGCGCTCGGCGACGGCTTTCGACTCACCGACGACGAGGTCAGCGGCCCGCTGCGCGAGGGTGAGCGTCCGGCGGACGGTCTCGTCGGTCTCCGGAGTAACCCCGGGAGCGGTCACCCTCGTCTCGGCCCGCTCCGCACGGGCCTTCGCTTCTGCCAGCGCCGCGTGGAGTTCGTCGACATCAGCAGCAACCTCTTCGAGGAACACGTCGACGTCGACCTGGTTGTAGCCCCGCCAGCCCTCGCGGAACTCGATCTTGCGGATGGACTCGCCCGAGATCGTCATGGTGCTTCCGGCTCCGAGGGGACCGGGCTCAACCGACTGGGCGAGACCGGTCGTCGGCTCCGAGGACCGGAGACGGCAGATCCCGGGGCGTGAGCATGTAGACGACGTCGGACACCCGGTCCATCGAGCCGTTGAGTCCGAAGGTCAGACCAGCCGCGAAATCGATCAGCCGCCGTTTGACCTCGCGGTCGACTTCACCGAGATTGACGATCACGGGTTGGGCAGCGCGGAAACGCTCCCCGATCTCCTGGGCGTCGGCAAACGAACTGGGCGTGACCGCGTGCACCTTGGTGGCCGAAGCTCCCGGGAGTGGCCGAACCGACCCGGAACCGCCGCTGCTCGACGACGGCACGGCCCGGACCTGCGGCGTAACCATACCGACACCGGATTCGACGGGAACCACCGGAACGGCACGGACGTTGGGCTGATCGAACTCATAGGCGTGACGGTCGGGTTGCCGCCGGGGCGGCGCAGATTGACCCTGATCCTCGTACGGCTCGTAGTCGCCGTACGCGTCGTTGTCGCTCAGGCCCAGATAATCCATTGCCTTGTTGAAGAACCCTGCCATGCATCCTCCGGTCGGAGTATCCGACGATGAAGCCTGTCATGTTAGTGGTCCGGTCGTCGACCAGCGGTGTTCTCTGGAGAACGGGGTGGAGCGAGGCCTCGACCGACGTCCCCGAGGAGCTGATCGCGCCGGCCACGCGGCCGACGAGCTACGGACGCGTCGGACGGCGACCGAAGAGAACGCTGCCGAGACGGATCATCGTCGAGCCTTCGACGAGCGCATCGAGGTAGTCCTCGGACATCCCCATCGACGTCTCGGCGAGACCATGGAGCAGCGTCGCCCGACGCAGGATGGCGAACGACTGTCGCCGGACGAAGTGATCCTCGGTGTCGGGGCCGATTCCCATCAGTCCGCGCACGACGAGCCCGGAGCGGTGGGCTGCCTCGATCACCGGAGCGACCTCTTCGGCGTTGACGCCGCCCTGCTCGTAGCGCCCGGTGAGGTTCACCTGCACGAGAACTTCGGCCGACGGCACCCGTTTCGCCAACGCCGCCGCCTGGTCCACCGACCCGACCGTCTGCCACAGAGAAACGATCGGCGCCAGGCGATTGATCTTGTTGGACTGGAGCCGGCCCTGGAACGTCCATCGACCGTCGAACCCTTCTGCGGTGAGTTCGGTCGCCTTCGCGACGAGTTCGTCGGCGTAGTTCTCGCCGAACAGGGTGAGCCCGGCGGCTCGAGCGGCGCGCACCGTGTCTGCGCCGAACCCCTTCGTCACGGCGACGATCGTCACTTCGTCGAGTCGACGGCCCGCCGCAAGGATGTGCTGTCGGACAACGCCAAGTCGCTCGGCGATCGCATGCGAAAGTTCGCGTTCAGCCGGCTGGCCGACGAGCGGATCGGTCATCGGTCCCGCCAGAGGAACATCGCCTGTCGCTCGGGATCGGCCCGGGTCCGGTGCGAGTAGAGGCCCGGCGACGAGGTGTCGGCATTCCAGGCGAGCGATACCGGAACCTGCACCGCGGACAGCGCCGCTTCGACGGCACTGGGAAGGTCGAGAGCAGGTCGGCCCTCGACGGTATGACTGCGCACCTGTTCCCCGTAGCGCGCCGCCACCCGGTCCAGATCGTCGGCGCCAAATGCATACGAGCCCGCGTGGATGCACGGACCGAGGACCGCGCGGGGCGACACGTCCGGGCCGGCGAACCGCCCGACCGCCGCGACCGCCGCTTCGATCACCCCAGAGAGAAGACCCTGCCAGCCGGCATGCACGACTGCACCTACATGTCCCGCGACGATCGCGATCGGGGCACAGTCAGCGGTCACGACGCACAGGGCGACGCCGGGCGCGTCAGTGACGGCCGCATCTCCGTCCGCGCCCGCCAGCTGGCCGACCGTGTCGGGGCCGGCGAACAGCACCACGCCCGATCCGTGTGTCTGGCGGAGCCACGCAACGGGCAACGCGCCGACGATGGCGGCACGGCGCTCCGCCACACCGACACTCGACGGCCCGAAGTCACCGTCGCGACGGTCGGTGAAGCAGACGGACCACCCGTCGACGTCGAGGGTCGGGACCGGCAAGAAAGCGTGCGCTGTGCTCGACGGGCGGACGCGGTTACTTCAAGAACGAAGGGACGTCGAACTCGTCGTCGTCACCGCTGTAGCCGCCGTCGTCATCGGGCGACGTGAAGATGTCGTCAGCCGGATTCGGAACGGCGCGCAGACCCTTCTCGGAGCTTGCCGGACCACCGCTGCTGGTCGCCGGCGACGAGCTCTTGCGCTGGTCGTCCCAGCGGTCGAAGCCGGCGGCGATGACGGTGACACGAACGACATCTTCCATGGCGTCGTCGATCACCGTTCCGAAGATGATGTTCGCATCGGGGTGGGCCACGCCACGGATGATTTCCGCGGCCTCGTTGACCTCGAAGAGGCCAAGGTCGTGTGCACCGGTGATGTTCAGCAGAATGCCACGGGCGCCCTCGACGGAGGACTCGAGGAGCGGAGACGAGATCGCCGTGCGAGCTGCGGTCGCCGCACGTCCGTTGCCGGTGCCGTAGCCGATGCCCATGAGCGAGGTGCCCGCATCTTGGAGGATGGCCCGCACGTCGGCAAAGTCGGTGTTGATGAGTCCGGGGATCGTGATCAGGTCGGTGATGCCCTGCACACCCTGGAGCAGCACCTCGTCGGCCATCTTGAACGCCGTCACCATGGTCGTCTTGTCGGACGCAACGGTGAGGAGGCGGTCGTTCGGGATGACGATGAGGGTGTCGACCTTCTCCTTGAGGTGCTGGATGCCGTTCTCCGCCTGCACCGAACGGCGACGGCCTTCGAACGAAAAGGGACGGGTCACGACACCGATGGTCAACGCACCCATGGACTTCGCCACCTCCGCGATGACCGGAGCCGAACCGGTGCCGGTGCCACCACCCTCGCCTGCGGTCACGAAGACCATGTCAGCACCTTTGATGGCCTCCCGGATCTCCTCGATGTGTTCCTCAGCGGCCCGACGGCCAATCTCGGGATCGGATCCTGCGCCAAGACCACGGGTGAGCTCGCGGCCGATGTCGAGCTTGACATCGGCGTCGCTCATCAGCAGCGCCTGCGCATCGGTGTTCACCGCGATGAACTCGGACCCCTTCAGCCCGGCCTCGATCATCCGGTTGACGGCATTGACGCCACCGCCGCCGCAACCGACAACCTTGATGACAGCCAGGTAATTCTGTGGTGGGACCACAAGGACCTCCGAAGAGTGGGGCAGGCGCGTAGTGCGGACCACCCGAGTGTTTGGGGGCAGGTTAGTGCCGGGGATGGGATTGGACGTGGCAAGTCGCTGCACGACCTGCCTCGCCGATGCCGTGCGGCAACGCGACGGACGGACCGAGGCGGGCTACACAGGGCGCGTCAGCCGACGGCAGCGAAGGTGAGGATCGGGGTGTCGGGAGTGCGCAAGTCGATCGTGTTCGGCATCGGCCCCGGGCGACTGAGCACCGACGCGAGCGCGGCGGCGGGAACGTCGGAGTCCCTTGGCCGACCGACCAGCACCCGCGCCGCCGAGCGGCCGTCCGTCGGCTTGAGCAACCACTCGACTCCGCTGTCGCGGAGCACGACCCGTTGTAGCCGACCCGGGAGCCGACGTTCGATGGCCTTCGCGCTGGATAGCACCGCGGGAGCCGGGTCGGCCAGCGAATCGTTGGGGGCCGGGATCGCCGTCAGACCCAGGTCGAACGATGGCAGTCCGAGGACCGACGCATCATCGGCGTCGACGATGGAGAGGACCGACCCGTCGGTTGCGGTCAGTGCGACGCGGCCGTCCGGGAGTTGCACGGCGCCGGCGACGTCGTGTGCCGTCACGCTCACCTCCACGGTCCGGGGGAACGAGCGCCGCACGGTCGCCGTTGCGACCCACGGCAACGAGCGGAGCGCTGACTCGCGGTTTCCGACGTCGAGCCGGAGCAGGTTGTTGTTGCGCATCGGCGTGATGATGCGGGAGATCTCCTGCTGTTCTGCTGCTGCGCCGTTGAAGCGGAGCACGACGGTCGACACCGACATCAGAGGCGACAGCAGCACCACCCACGCGCCGGAGGCGAGCGTGGCGACGAGCGCCACGGGAAGCAGGAATGGCCGCAGAAGAGCGACGCGCTCGGAGCGACGGATGGAACGCTGACGGTCGGCGAGCCGTGGATGGGCCGGCGCCTGTCGCCGACCCGACGAAGACACGTGCGGGCGGGCTTGCGGGGTCGGTGCTGCTCTCGTGGGATCGAGGAGCGGGGCGCGGACGGTCACCCCTCCAACCGCTCCCGGGCGCCTCGAACCCGACGGGAATGGCCGGGACGGGCCGGAACTGACGGAACCACCGCCGGCTGGTCCCGCAGCGGGCGTCGGCGCGTCCTTGGTGGTGGTCGGGGTCATCGACCGTGGTGGTTCGGGAGCCGGACGCATCCGCATCGACACCACCGGTGCGATGGATTCGAGCGGCCGACCCTCGGTCGAGCCGCGGTCGAGCACGGCGGTCGCCGCCGTTGCCGACGGGCCGGCGGGATCGGTGAAACCGGGCAACGCTTGATCGATGAGATCTGACACGGGACGGACTCCAGACAGGTGGGAACGAGACATCAGTGGTTGTGTTCGGGTTCGGCGACCGGTCGGCCGGTCGGCGAAGGAGCATGGTCTTCGTCACGAACGTCGTTCCGCGAACCTTGCGGGGCGAGCACGGGCAGTTCCGCGAGGAAGCCGGCGGTGCGCACCTCCGGGGTCAGCACCACGCCGAAGCGTTGGAACACCCGCGCGCGTACGTCGGTGATGAGCGCCCAGACATCGGCGGCGGATGCGCCCGCGTCGGCCTGGATGAAGTTGGCGTGTTTCTCGGACACGGATGCGCCGCCGATCCGGCTCCCCTTCAATCCGGCCGCGTCGATCAGGCGGCCGGCCGAGTCGCCCGGGGGGTTGGTGAACACCGAGCCGCAGTTGGCGCCGCCGGGCTGATGGGTGCGCCGCCACCGGACGATCTCCCGGAGCGTCTCCTCCCCCGCCGCGCTCGGGCCGACGCCACACCGGAATGCTGCATTGACGACGACCTCCGTGGCAGAGAGGTCGCTGTGTCGGTAGGCGAGGCCCAGGGACTCGGGTGA